>CBDTYJ010000137.1:0-7195 GCA_965364575.1 uncultured Gammaproteobacteria bacterium | reverse complement strand
ATCTGGGCCTTGTCCAGCAGCTTGCCCATGGCTCCGTTCAACTGGCCGAAATCCAGCGCCTCGAGCCTCGCCGCCAGCAGGCGGGAAAGCTTGAGATCGACCTTCCTGAGGTCCTTCGGTCGGCCGCTCAGGGTACGGAAGGCCCTGGAATGATCGATCAGATAGAGCATCCACTCGTCGCGGGAATAGGTGATGTTCTGCTTGGTCCTGTCCTCGTTGTAGATCAGGGCGTCGAACAGGAACATCAGTGGCCACTGCTCGGACAGCGAGCACCAACCCGTGGCCGGGATCGATTCCTGTTCCCGTTGGAGTTCGCTGATCAGGCCGTCGATCCAGTACTGCATGGACCCGCGCTGGCCGCCGATCTCCCGCTCGACGCTGACCGGCACCATGCGCAGACCGATCAGGCGGTCGAGCCGATAGGCCGCTACCTCGTGTTCCCAGCGATCGGACAGGTTGATCAGGCGCGTCTGCTGAGAGCGGCGGCTGGCTTCGATCGGCGTGGATTCGGTCTTGAAGACTGCCTGGACCTCAACCCCGTCCCGACGCAGTTTGACCTTGCGCGGCTTGGTGACTCCCTGGCCCACATCCTCGATGGACACGATCTCGCCATTGCGCAGGATGTCCTCGAGCTGCTCGTCGGTCAGCCGGTCGGGGCGGGGGCCGACCCGGCGAGCCTCCATTTCGATCGGCTGCGGCGTCTCCGAATAGAGGGCAGCCAGGGTCCCGTTCTGATCCAGCAGGGCGGACGGCCTGCCGTGGTAGACCGGCTCGAGCATGCCCGTGTCGATCAGCAGTACCGCCCCGTCCATGCGGCTCACGATCAGCGAATCCCGGGTGGGCGTATGTCCCAGAACGGCCCGTTCGGCGCCGAGTGCGCGGAGCACCCTATCGACACGGAAGATCTCGAAGTTTTCATTGCACCAGGCAGTGCCGCGGAACCACAGCGGTCCCTCGGCGGTGAACACCGGCGATTCGCTGCTTGCCGTCAGCTGGGCCACCGCCGCGGCCAGTGCGGGATCCTGCGTCGGCGCCGCAGCGGCGATCGTCGGGCGCTCGGAAAACGGGTCGGATTCATTGAGGACGCCGGCATCACGGAGTTCCGACCAGGCCGAGGCGTAGGCCGCCAGGTCTCCGCTTAGCCGGGCATTGAGCGCCGCAAGATCGCCCCCGGCCAGGTCATCTGAGACGCCGCCGTGGACGAACAGGCTGCCGTTGATGACGATGGCCGCCGGGCGCTGGAGTATCCATGCGCCGTAACGGCCGTCCGGCTCGAACATGGCCTGATGGCCGAAATACCCGAGCGGGAAGCGTGCGTCGAAATCTGTCCGGGCCGCCGCGCCGTCCTCGAGGCCTCCGCGCTGAAGGAAACGCCGGTAGGCGGACTCGCGGCGCGCCGGGTCTTCCACATCGGCGTAGCTGGCGAATTCCTCCGCGGACACGTAATCCAGCTCGCCCGCAAGCTGCATGGCCTCATGGTTGGCGAGCAGCACGTGGACCCGCCCCCCGGCTTGAGCGGCTGCCGGCTGAAGGGCCATAAACAACTCCAGCACCGACCGCGAACGCGGGCCCCGGTCCACCAGATCGCCCATGCTGACCAGATGGGCATCGCCACCGGTCCATCGCAGTTGTTCGTCGATCAGGCCGGCGCGGCGCAGGATGCCGGTGACCTCGTCGTAGGCACCGTGTATATCACCCACGGCGACCACCCGGCCGACGCCTTCCCAGCGCCAGTCGTCGGCCGCCGCGGACAGGGCGGCTACGAACAGGATCAGGGCCAGGGCAGTACGGTGGAGCATTTGGGACATCTCGATCTCCGACGGGGCCTCGAACTTCTAGCCTAGGCCAGCCCGCGCTCTCAGGCCAGCGCGGCGTCGGGTATCATGCCCGCGTCCGTGTCCATCTGGGCCGGACTGAACATCGGAGAATCCCGGAGAATCACGCCATGACGCCACCCGCACGCGGCACCCTCTATCCGGCAGTCCTGTTGCTGGCGTCGGTACTGGCCGGCTGCGCGATGGAGCAGCAGTCGCGCGCAGACTTCGAGCGCCATAACCAGAGCATCCTGAGAGATTCCTACGCCGAACCCGGGATGCTGGTGTTCGAAGCCAAAGCCGGCGCGGCATTCCCGGCCGACAGCCAGAGCGCTGAGGCCATCCGGATGCAGTGGCTGGAGTCCTGGTTGACCCAGCGCAAGCTGTGCCCGACGGGCTACGAGGTCCTGTCCCGGGAGCCGATCGGGGCCGGTGAGCCCAATTTTTATGACATGGATCTGCGGTACCGGCTGCGTTGCATGGATCCCCCGCCCGAAGCGTCCCCCTGAGCTAACGGATGTACTGGCCCTCGATCTCCTCGTAACGGCCGCTCTCGCGCAGCCGGGTCAGGGCCTGGTCGAATCTGGCCACGATCTCCTGGGGAACCGACGCCCGACTGAACATCAGCCGAACGTCGCTCCCGCCGGTGGTCGCAAGCGGGTGCAGCTCGACCTCCTGCTCCAGCCCCCGGCGCCGGACGATGGAGGTGCCGACGATGACATCCTCCAGGTAGGCATCTATCACGAGGTCCAGCAAGCGGGTGGCGTTGGTCTCGCCCACCTCGGCGATGATGAATTGTCCCGCATAGGCGGGATCGTCCTGCAGTGCCTCGACGTCAGGGCCATACAGGTAGGCGTCGGTCACGCCGATCTTCATGCCGGCGTCCAGCATGCCCGCGAGCGAATCCGCCGCCAACACGTCGGCGTCGCCGCGACGCACGAACAGGGCGAATTCCTCGATCCGGTAGGGCGAGGAAAACAGCGCGAACTTCTCCCTGTCCGGCGTCCGCGTGGCGCCGCTGATCAAGTCTATTTCGCCATTCCGGATCCTGCCGAGCAGGCTTGCCCAGTTATCGCGCTCGAACGAGACGGAGCAGCCGGCTTCGGCTGCGATGGCCCGCACCAGTTCCACGTCCAGGCCCTGGAGATTGCCCTTGGGATCCATATAGTGGTAGGGCTCCCACGGATCCCAGCCCATGGTCAGGGAACATTCAGTAGCAGCCGGCCCGGTCGGCGCAGAGGCCGTTTGTTCGGCCGGTTCCCGTTCGCAAGATGCGATGCACAAACCAGCGAGCAGGAGGGCGAGTATACGGTTGGCTCCATGCATGGCGTGATCCCCTTTGACGATACCGCCGGGCCCTGGATCTTCTCCCTGACCCGGACCTTCCTCTAATCAGTATAGAGGATGGAGCGCGTGCCCCCGGCCATGCTCCATGCGCTACGGGGATTCGAGAGCCTGGTAATGCACCATCCGGAACTGGTAAGGATTGGCGGCGAGAAGCCGTTCCGCCAGACGTCCGTGCCGCTTTGGATCCCACACCGCATAGCGCCGGACGAAGTCTCCGGCCGCGCCTGCGTCACCGTTTTCCTGGATGCGCAGGACATCGCTCAGCATCGCGGTGACGGCGGCGTGATACAGGTCGTAATCCAGCTCCAGCCATTCCTGGCCGAAGGCAAGCAGGCCTTGCTCGAGGAAGTAATTCATCTGCATCAGCTGCATGGTCTGATAGGGCTGCTCGAGTCGCGGCTGCACCCGTTGCAGGACACGGCGGATTCCGGACGCATAGATGGCCTTGAGCATGGGTTCGTCGATCAGATCCTGCCCGTGCAGTTGGCGTGCCAAATACAGAGATACCAGATCGGACTTGAGTTCCTCGAACAGATCGCCCCAGGGGCTCAGAGCTGTCCCAAGATCGCCTCCGTCCCGGGTGCGGTCGACGCCCAGATAGTGTCCGATCTCGTGCCAGAGCGTGCGGTAGAAAGATCCTTCCGGCAGGTAGTCGGCGGCCCGCTCTGGCCCGACCGCGGCCGCATAGACCTGCGCGCTGTCGGCGAACAAACCGGGGTGCGTGAGGATATTCCCGCGCAACAGGATGATGCGGCCGTACTTGCGCGTATGATCCGGCTCGTTCGGCAGGATGCTGGCGGTGTTCGTCCCCCGGGCCTGGCCGAAATCGGCGATCACCTCGTAGACGCCGACCGGGATGCGGCTGCGTACCTCTCGACTGCTTTCCTGAGGCAACGAGTCCTGTAACGCCTGGATGCCGCCGATGGCCCGCTGCAGCTCTGCAGTCCGCTCGGCGTCACGGACCAGCAGGCTGAGGGAGAAGAACGTCCGCACGCCGAACAGCGCGTCGTCATAGCTTTCGTAGCTGCCGATCTGTGCGTTGATGCGTTTGAAGTCTCCGCTCACCCAGGCGGCGTCGCCGCCCTCGTAATCGTCGCTCAACAGATCCCGCGCCCGCAGCCGCAGGTAGGCGGCGAGATCCGGGTCTACCTCCGTCACCGAGTCGGCCGCCTCGTTGAGCAGGGTGAAGACCCGCATCATCCGCGGGGCCCAGTGCAGGGAATAGGGCAGGGCGTAGAAGCCGGCGTCGTCATTGTGTTGGCGCAGGCTCGACAGCCGCTCCCGTAAGCCCGGATGAAGAGTCTCGATGGCCGGGTAGCGGTCGAGACGTGCCAGGTCCCGGTCGATGTTGGCGTCGCTGGCCTCGCGCACGACCGTGCGCAGTCCCATCAGATCGGGCTCAAGTTCAGGTCTGCGTGCGATCAACGCTTCCAATGGGGCGCGGGTGAGTCCTCCGGGATAGACATTACGGCCGGGTTCCTCGGCGGCGACGGGGAGGAACGATTCGCGGCGGTTGTCGAGAGTGGTCGCGACCGGCCCGCGGAACATGTAGAAAAGCTGGCTCAATGCCGCCATCCGTGGGTCGTCCGCCTCGGCAGCATCCAGCTCCCGAGCCGCATCCAGAGCCTGGGGGTGCTTGGAGTCGAGGTACATCTCGTGCAGCAGGCGGCCGGCGGCGAGAAGCTTGTCCACGGCCTCCCGCTCGCCCGGTGTCAGTGCGTCGAGATTCGGGCCGATCCGGACATGGCGGGTCTTGTCCAGGATCTCGCGGGCCTGATCCAGGGTCCAATAGCCGGCCGGCCCGGGTTCAGCCCCGTGGGCGAGGCTGGGCATGATGGCGAGGAGGGCGATGAGGGTCAGGCGCATGGTGGATCGTCTCCGGGTTGGCCCTGGCCGCTGATTCAAATCAATGACTGGCGGGCGGAAAACCGCTATTTTCCTGTTTCCGGTCCAAGAGTGACAGATTCATGCAGCGAGTAGAGTTCGACAGCGACCTGGTCCAGCGTTACGACGGACCCGGCCCCCGCTACACCTCCTATCCCACGGCGGTCCAGTTCCATGAGGGTTTCGGCGCCGATGATTATGCCCGCCTGGCGCGTCTGAGCAATCAGGGCGATATGGTGCGGCCGCTCTCGCTGTATGTACACATCCCGTTCTGTCATTCGCTCTGTTACTACTGCGCCTGCCACAAGATCGTGACCCGCACCCCGGGCGTTGCCGACCAGTACCTGGGTTACCTGTTCCGGGAGGCGGCCATGCATGGCGAGCTCTACGATCCGTCGCGACCCGTGCGCCAGCTCCATCTAGGCGGCGGCACGCCGACCTATCTCAGCGACGAGCAGATGGGGCGGCTGATGGGCGGTCTGGGCGAGCATTTCCCGCTGCTGACCGAGGGTGACCGGGAGTACTCGATCGAGATCGATCCGCGCACCACCGGGGAGGAAACGATCCCGCTGCTGGCCGGCCTGGGGTTCAATCGCCTGAGCATGGGCATCCAGGACTTCGATCCCCGCGTGCAGCGCGCCGTGAACCGGGTCCAGGCTCCGGACCACACTCTCGGCCTGTTGCGCCAGGCCCGGGACGAGGGGTTCCTGTCGGTTTCCGTCGATCTGATCTATGGGCTGCCATTTCAGAACATGCGGCGTTTCCAGGAGACCCTGCAGATGGTCGTCGACGCCAGGCCCGATCGTATCGCCACCTACAACTATGCCCATCTGCCGCGGATGGTGAAGGCGCAACGTCTGATCCGGGAGGAAGACCTGCCGAGCCCGGCCGAGAAGCTCGAACTGCTGACCGGCACGGTCGAGTTTCTGACCGAGAGCGGCTACGAATACATCGGCATGGACCACTTTGCGCTGCCGGAAGACGAACTGGTCAAGGCGCGGGACGCCGGGACCCTGCATCGAAATTTCCAGGGCTATTCCACCCATTCGGACTGCGACCTGGTTGCGCTGGGCGTCAGCTCGATCGGCAAGCTGGATACCTGTTACAGCCAGAATCTCAAACAGCGCAAGGATTATTACGAGGCACTGGATGCCGGGCGGCTGCCGATCTTCCGCGGCGTCGAACTGAATCCTGACGATGTGCTCAGGCGTTCCGTGATCCAGAGCATCATGTGCCAGGACGAGGTCGATATGGACGCCGTCTCGAGCCAATTCGACATCGATTTCCGCGAATATTTCGCGCCGGCGCTGTCGGCACTGGAAGGGATGGAGCGCGATGGCCTGGTCTCGCTGGGAGAACGCCACATCCGGGTGACGCCCAAGGGCCGGTTCCTGTTGCGCCCCGTGGCCATGTCCTTCGATGCCTATCTCCAGGCTCGCGAAAGCCCGGGCAGGTTCTCTAAAGTGATCTGACCCGCCGCGGAGGGGCCGACGCTCCATGTACCCGGTCCTGAAACACCTTCACGTGACCTGCGCGGCGGTCAGCTTCGCCCTGTTCCTGCTGCGTGGGTGGTGGATGGTCCGTTTCCCGGCGCGTCTGGAGCTCCGCTGGGTGCGGATCGTTCCCCATGTCGTGGACACGGTCCTGCTGGCCAGTGCCATCGGCCTGAGCTTCCTGATCCGGCAATGGCCACTGCGCGACCCATGGCTGACCGGGAAGGTGGCGGGGCTGATCATCTATATCGCGTTCGGGATGATCGCGCTGCGGTATGGGCGCTCACCGGCCGTCCGCGTGACAGCGTTCCTCGCCGCCGTGGCGGTCTTTCTCTGGATCGTTGCGACGGCACGCCTGCACGCGCCATGGCTGCCGGCGATCTGACCCCGTCGGCCGGCGCTATTGCGAGCGTTCGTCCCGGATCAGCGGATGAGTGACCCGGTCACCGGCTTGGATGCCCAGCCGCTCGCAGGTGCCGCCGTGGACCTCCAGGGCGAATCGCACCGGTCCGTCTGACAGGATTTGCGAGCGGGAGAACGGCACGGTCCGCGCGGCGATATTGCTGATCACGCCGTCGGCGCGAATAAAGACCATGTCCAGTGGCAGCACCGTGTTGCGCATCCACATGCTGGCCGGGCGCGTGCGCCCGAAATCGA
>CBDTYJ010000136.1:0-7218 GCA_965364575.1 uncultured Gammaproteobacteria bacterium | reverse complement strand
GGATCCTCGAAGATATTGAAGTGCGCGAAATCGGTCTGGCAGGCGCGCAGCGCGGCGACCGCCTGGGCCGAGAACCCGCACTGGGGGAAATCTGGGTTCCCTTTCATAAAGAGGATGACAGGGTTGCTGTCCAGCTGTTGCCTGATGCGCTCGTTGACTTCCATCTTCACTCCTGCAGGCGCCTTGCGTCGGCGCCGTTGAAACTGTTCATCCCTCGGCGGGGACCTTGCGGATCACCTTGATCCGGTTGTCTACCCCGGTCACACCCTCTACCGCGGCAGCGAGCTTACCCGCCTGCTCCCGGGCAATATTATTGCTGACCTCGCCTTCCAGCGTGACCTTGCCCTCATAAGTGTCCACGTTGATATCGAAGGCATCTACATATTTGTCACCGATGAAGCGGGATTTCACCCGCGCGGTGATAGAGCTGTCCTTGGCGATCTGATCCGCGGAACGATCGTCCTTGCCGAGATAATAACCCCCGACCGCAGCGCCGCCGATCAGGGCCGGTACGCAGGCGGCCAGGACGGTACCCATTACTATCACCATCAGCAAACGATTCAGGACGTGCATCAGCCTGCCCTCTCAAGATCGACTGCAGCGCGCCGACTCTGCAATTCCTCGATCAGTCTCCAGCGCCGATCCGGATCCATCTCCGGCCACAGTTCTATCTCTGTGGCGGTGCGCAGGCAGCCCTCGCAAAAGCCGCTCCTGTCCAGTCGGCACAGGCTCACGCAGGGGGACGACGGCTCCCCCCACCGTTCCGGTCTCGGGATCGCCCTCACGATCCCGCTCCATCGATTCGACCCACGTTACGGCAGGCGGTTCCAAACCACCGGTCGGGACTTCCGGACATGGGAACGGGGGGAATCAAACGGCGAAATTGGACGCCACGAAATTCCAGTTCACCAGATTCCAGAACGACTCCACGTATTTCGGGCGAGCATTACGGTAGTCGATATAGTAGGCGTGCTCCCACACGTCGCAGGTCAGCAGCGCCGTGTCTTCACCCTTCAGCGGAGTGTCCGCGTTGCTGGTCTGGGTGATGGCGATGCTGCCGTCCGGCTTCTTCACCAGCCAGGCCCAGCCGGAGCCGAACAATTTGACTGCCTTGTCGCTGAATTCAGCCTTGAAGGCGTCGAATGATCCGAAAGTGCTGTCAATGGCCTTGGCCAGATCGCCCTCGGGCGCGCCGCCGCCGTTCGGGCTCAGGCAATTCCAGTAGAAGGTGTGATTCCATACCTGAGCGGCATTGTTGAATACCGGACCGGAAGCCTTGCGGATGACGTCCTCGAGAGTGGCCCCTGCGAGTTCGGTGCCTTCCAGCATGCCGTTGAGATTGACGACGTAGGCATTGTGGTGCTTGCCGTAATGATATTCCAGGGTCTCCCGGGAGATGTGAGGCTCCAGAGCGTCCATGGCATAGGGAAGATCGGGCAGCGTATGTGCCATCGGTGACTCCTCGCGATGCGTTGTCGGCCGCGGATAGTGCGGCCGTAAATGGTCCTTTAGTATACCAGATGCGTCGGCAGGGACCGCGCCGTTCGATCGGCTTATGTGCCGGGCCGATGACACCTATACTATCGGCGCAGCCATGGAATTCGCCATGAACATCGACTCACCGACGCCGCCGCCAGACCTTGCCGTTACCGTGCGCCGTGCGATCGAGGAGGACCTGGGCAGCGGCGATCTGACCGCCGCGCTGATACCGCCCGCCGCCTCCGCCCGGGCCACCGTGCTGTGCCGGGAGCCGGCGGTCATCTGCGGCCGGCCCTGGTTCGATGCGGTGTTCCGGATGCTGGACCCGACCCTGCAGATCGTCTGGCAGGCCGAGGAGGGTCAGGCTGTCGACGCGGACACGACGCTGTGTACGCTCAAGGGTAACGCAAGGTCGCTGCTTACCGGCGAGCGCACGGCGCTGAATTTTCTGCAAATGCTGTCCGGAACCGCCTCCGCCGCGAGGCAGTATGCGGAAGCAGTCGCGGGTACCGGGTGCCAGGTGCTGGATACCCGGAAGACCATACCGGGCTTGCGCCTGGCTCAGAAGTACGCCACGGCCTGCGGCGGCGTACGCAACCACCGGGTGGGTCTTTTTGACGGCATCCTGATCAAGGAAAACCACATCATGGCCGCCGGCGGCATCGATACCGCCATCGCAGCGGCCCGCGATTCCGCCCCGGATCTGCCCGTGGAAGTGGAGGTCGAGGACGCCGCTGAACTCCGCGCCGCCCTGGCCGCCGGCGCCGACATCGTTATGCTCGATAATTTCGACCTGAATCAGATGCGTGCGGCGGTGGCTCTCAATCGCGAGACGCGGTCGCCACCGGCTCTCCTGGAAGCGTCCGGCAACGTGGATATCAGTCGGCTGCCGGACATCGCGGCCACCGGCGTAGACTTCGTCTCGGTCGGCGCCGTCACCAAGCACGTGACCGCCGTGGATCTCTCCATGCGCTTCTACCTGGACTGAGACGGTTTGCTGCGCGCATCTGTTTTTGTGCAGGTGCGAAAAGCCGGGGTAGTTTTGCCGCATTGCAGCAGTCAAACCGGGAAATCGCCGACTGCTGCCTTGCAGCATCCGCCGGGGTTGGGTATAAGAAAATGATGCAGTGCATTAATGCGCCGCGGCATCCGCCACCGTAGAGGCCGCAGCGCGACGAGCCCACGGAGGTTCCCCATGTCCCCTATCTACTGGCTTCTTATCATCCTCGCCGGCGCGGCCGTCCTCGCTTATCGCCGCGCGCCCCTCTGGCAGGCGAGCCTGGCGGCCCTGCTGCTGACCGCTGCCATCCACCTGACCGGTAACGGCTTGTCAGTGCTGACCTGGGGCGTAGTCGTCGCGGTCCTGGCCATCCTGAATCTCAAGCCGCTGCGACGCAGCCTGTTCAGCGCTCCGCTGATGGCCTGGTTCCGCAAGGTTCTGCCTCCCATGTCGGAGACAGAGAAGGAAGCGATCGATGCCGGTAGCGTTTGGTGGGATGCGCAGCTGTTCAGCGGACGGCCGCACTGGCGTGCGCTGCTGGATACGCCGCCGGCGGACTTGAGCGAGGAAGAGCAGGCGTTCCTGGACGGGCCGGTGGAGGAATTGTGCGCGGTCCTGGACGACTGGAAGATCAACGAAGAACTGAATGACCTCCCCCCGGAAGCGTGGGAGATCATCCGCAAACACCGCTTCTTCGGCATGATCATCCCGAGGAGTTACGGCGGGCTGGATTTCTCGGCCCGGGCCCAGTCCGAGGTCGTGATGAAGATTGCGTCCCGGGGCAGTACCGGCGCGGTCACCGTGATGGTGCCTAACTCTCTCGGCCCGGGCGAGCTGTTGCTGCACTACGGCACCGAGGCCCAAAAGAATTATTACCTGCCGCGGCTGGCCAGGGGCGAGGAGATCCCCGCCTTCGCCCTGACCGGGCCCTATGCCGGCTCGGACGCCGGCTCGATGCCGGACGTAGGCGTCGTCTGCAAGGGTGAATACGAAGGACGCGAGACGCTCGGGTTCCGGGTCAACTGGGACAAGCGCTACATCACCCTCGGCCCGATCTGCACCGTGCTGGGCCTGGCCTTCAAGGCCAGTGATCCCGACGGTCTGCTGGGCGACAAACGGGATCTCGGCATCACCTGCGCCCTGATCCCCTCCAATACGCCGGGGGTGACTATCGGCCAGCGCCACGATCCGTCCGCCGCCTTCCAGAACGGCCCCAACAGCGGCCGCGACGTGTTCGTGCCCATGGACTGGGTCATCGGCGGTCGCGAGCAGGTCGGCAAGGGCTGGCGGATGCTGATGGACTGCCTGTCCGTCGGCCGGGCCATCTCTCTCCCGGCCCTCGGCACCGCGGCCGGCAAGATGGCCAGCCGCACGACCGGCGCCTATGCCCGGATCCGGAAGCAATTCCGGACGCCGATCGGCCGCTTCGAGGGTATCGAGGAAGCGCTGGCCCGGATCGGCGGCGTGAGCTACCGCATGGACGCCGCCAGACGCATGACCGCAGGCGCCCTGGACCGGGGCGAAAAGCCTTCGGTGTTGTCGGCGATCCTCAAGTACCAGAACACGGAGGGGATGCGCCAGGTCATCAACGACGCCATGGATGTCCACGCCGGCCGCGCGGTCTGCCGCGGCCCGCAAAATTATCTGACCGGCTACTACGACACGGTGCCGGTGGCGATTACGGTCGAAGGCGCCAACATCCTGACGCGCAGCATGATCATCTTCGGCCAGGGGGCGATCCGCTGCCATCCCTACGTGCTGCGCGAGATGCAGGCTGCGGCTGACCCGGACAAGGCCCGTGGTCTGCGCGTCTTCGACGACGCGCTGTTCGCCCACATCGGTTTCAGCCTCGGCAACATGGTCCGGGCATGGGTCATGGGCCTCAGCGGTGCGCGCTTCGCTGGCGTGCCGGACATCGGCAGCAAGACGGTCTACCTGCGCCGCCTGACCCGGATGAGCGCCGCTTTCGCATTCGCGGCCGATGTCGCCATGCTGACGCTGGGCGGCGATCTCAAGCGCCGCGAGAAGTTGTCCGGCCGATTCGCCGACATCCTCAGCCATCTGTACCTGGCCTCGGCCGTGATCAAACAGCATGAGGATGACGGGCGGCCACAGGAGGATCTGCCGCTGGCCGAATGGGCCCTGGAGGATTCCTTGTTCACGATCCAGGAGCGGTTGGCCGAGATCTGTTCCAACTTCCCCAACCGCGCGGTCGGCACGCTGCTGCGCCTGGTCACGCTGCCCCTCGGCCAGCGCCTGCGCCGGCCGTCGGACCGGCTGGGCGCACGCGCCGCCGGCCTGCTGCTGGAGCCCGGGGATGCACGCGAGCGGCTGACCTCGGGGATGTATTTCAAGCTGGCGGCGGACGATCCGATCGGTCTGATGGAGCTCACTCTGCACAAGGTCCTGGCGGCCGAGCCGATCGAACGGAAACTGCGCAAGGCTCTGAAACGCGAGGTGGCGCCTTTCAACTTCGAGTCCCTGCTCGCCGAGGGTCAGGATCGGGGCGTGATCAACGATATCGAGGCCCAGGCGGTCAGGGAAGCGATGGAGTTGACAGCGGAGGCGATCCGGGTGGACACCTTCGGGGAACCGACCCAGAGCGAGGCCGCCGAGGTCCGTGCCGCGGGCTGACCGGTCCCGCGATGCGGAGGCGTCAGCTCTTTAGATTCGACGAGCTGTAGCCGGCTTCGAATATCCGGCGCGGCTCGTCGATGGCGTAACCCTGGGCGAAATCGACGCCGATGCCGCGGAGCATGGTGACGATCTCGTCGGTCTCGGCGAACTCGGCGATGGTCTGCTTGCCGGTGAGGTGACCGATCTCGTTGATCGAGCGGACCATCTCGCGATCGATCGGGTCGTGCAGGATCTCCTTGACGAAGCTACCGTCGATCTTGAGGTAGTCCACCGGGAAATGCTTCAGATATCCGAACGACGACAGGCCGGTGCCAAAATCGTCGAGGGCGAACTTGCAGCCCAGTTCCTTGAGTGACTGTATGAAGCGGTTGGCCTGGGCATAACTGGCGATCGCCGCGGTCTCGGTGATCTCGAAACAGATCTTGGTCGGATCGATGCCGCTGGTCTCGAACTGCTCGATGACGAAGGGCAGGAACTTGTCGTCGCCCAGACTCTGACCCGACAGGTTGATCGAACACAGTGACAGACGCTGACGCTCGTCCGCCTCGGACACCAGCCAGCGCAGGGCATTCTGAATCACCCAGCGATCGATGCTCGGCGTGATGCCGTAGCGCTCGGCGGCGTTGATAAACACGTCAGGGGCGACGATCTGACCGTTTTCGTCCTTCATCCGCAACAGCAGCTCGTAATGGGCGCCCTGATCCTGCTCCTGCAGCGGCATGATCGTCATGCGGAACAGCTCGAAGCGGGCTTCCTCAAGCGCGTTGTTGATCCGTGCTGCCCACTGCATCTCGCGGCGGCGGCGCATGAGGTCGATATCGTTGACCTGGTAGGTATGGACGCGGTTGCGGCCCGACTCCTTCGCCGCCGCACAGGCGCTGTCCGCCGCTGTCAGCAGCTCCGCCACCGTCGCCGTCTCCGGCGTGATGGGCACGACACCGAGGCTGGCCCCGAGGCGGAATGTGCGATCTTCCCACACGAAACGGAAATCCTGGACCGCTGCGAGCATCGCCTCGGCCGATTCGATCGCTTCCTCGACCGTACAGTTCTCGAGCAACACGCCGAACTCGTCGCCGCCGAGGCGCGCCAGCGTATCGCGCCAGCGAATCTTCGATTTCAGCAGAGCGCCGAGCTGACCGAGCATGGCGTCGCCGGCGGAGTGGCCGCAGGAATCGTTGACGATCTTGAACTGGTCGAGGTCCATGTAACAGAGCGCGTAGGAGGCCTCACGAGAGCGTGCATTCTTCAACGCCCGCTCGAGCCGCGCTTCGAACTCGCGACGATTGACCAGACCGGTCAGCATATCGTGACTGGCGTGATAGCTCAGCCGCCGATTCAGCTCCCGGGACTCGCTGACGTCGTGGAACACGAGCACGCCACCGGAAATCTGGCCCACGTCGCTGCGTATCGGCGCCGCGGTGCTCTCGATGTAGAGCTCGTTGCCGTCGCGGCGGATCAGAAGCGTCGGTCGAACCGACTTGATCGGCCGGCTACGCCGGATGGCCACCGCCAGAGGATTCTCCAGCGGCTCGCAGGTCTCCTCGTGGAAACCGCGGAATATCTCGTCGATCGGCCGGCCCGAGGCGTCATCCAGTTTCCAGCCGGTCAGTTCCTCGGCCACCGGGTTGAGATACTCCACCCGGCACTCGGCGTCAGTGGTGACGACGCCGTCACCGATAGACTGCAGGGTTATCTGCGCGCTCTCCTTTTCCCGAAACAGGGCCTCCTCGTAGAGCTTGCGTTCCGTGATATCCAGCTCCACGCCGAGCAGCCGCCGGAAGCGCCCGTCCTCGTCGATGCGCGCCTTGGCCTGACTCATGACCCAGCGCCATTCGCCGTTGCGATGTCGCATCCGGTGCACGCTCTCGAACATCGGCGTCTTGCCTTCCAGATGCTCGCGGATGCGGCCCTGCACCCGAACCATGTCGTCCGGATGGACCAGGTGATGCCAGTCCAGAGACGACTCGGTCAGCTCGTCCGGCCCGTAGCCCATCATCGCCTTCCAGCGCGGCGAGAAGGTGAGTGTGTTTGCGTCGACGTCGAAGTCCCAGATACCGTCGTTGGCCGTCTGGCTGTACAGGTCCTCGCGCTCGCGGATCTCC
>CBDTYJ010000135.1:0-7246 GCA_965364575.1 uncultured Gammaproteobacteria bacterium | reverse complement strand
CGGCATGTTGACCGCCCAGTCGGCCAGCGCCGTGCCGGTCGAGCCCAGCCACAGCCCCGCAGCGGCGATCATGGCCGACGTTCTCTTGAATACACAGATGGACATCGATCCGAACTCCCGTCTCGTCCCTTAGTTTTTCGGGGCAGCGCACCGATCCCCATCCGGGGGTAGGGTGCCGGTTGCCCCGATCAATTCCGCCAATCTCCTGCCGAGGCTTACCCGATCGCTTTCGATCAGCGATTCGCCCACCTCACACCGTCTGCCGTGGGAGCCGATCATCAACCGGCTCGGGTGGCCGTGCCGCCGCGGGCGCGACAACTCCACTCGCGCCCACAGACGCGGAAACTCCAGCCGCTCGCGACGATCGTGTCCGATCTTGTCGACGACCACACGATCATCGCTGATCTGTATGACTTCCCGGTAACGGCCGCGGCGCATGCTGATCGCAAGCACCACGCCCAGCACCAGAAGCTCGAGCCCGGTGAACGGCAATACCGGCCAGTAACCTCGCCATACGCATATGCCGGCGATCACTAGCGATATCGCGACGATGCTCAGATAGAACAGCAGGCCTTCCCTCGGCGTCAGCGAGCAATTGCTGCTGACGTGTATCCGAGTGATCAACTGACTGTCTGCATCGACGCGCTCTCCCAAGCGGCGCTCCCGGCATATCGGCTGTCGACAGGCGGACACGCTATGCTAATTGAACGCCTCCGGCATGGCAACATCTGCCGCGCCGCGACAATAGCCAATTTATTATTCTATATCAGTGGCTTAGCGAGCAGCGCCCGGATCTGATCCAGGTCCATGGCGTCGATGGCCCGGATCACGCGGGTGGCATGATCCGCCGCTTCGATCCAGGGCACCAGGCCGAGGCGGGGCGCCTCCACCGCTTCATCGAGCGTGGCCACGTTGGCGTCCAGTTCCGGCATGGCCGGGTCCAGACAATTCCCGACCCATCCAGCCAGCTCCAGTCCGCGCCGACGGATAGCCTCCACGGTCAGGAGTGCATGGTTGAGGCATCCGAGTCGCAGCCCCACGACCAGCAGCACCGGGGATCCGATTGCCGCGGCCAGATCGGCCAAGCTCTCGCCGCGGCCCAGCGGCACCAGCCAGCCACCGGCGCCCTCGGTCACGATGAATTCGGCGCGCCGATCCAGAGCCTGGAAAACCCCGAGCAGCGGCGGAATCGCCAGATCCACGCCCACACGGGCCGCCGCTATATGCGGGGCAACGGCATCCGGGAGGGTCACCGGGTTGACCTGGGCGTAGTCGAAGGCGACGCTGCTGTGCTCCATCAGCCGCTCTGCGTCTTCGTTGCGCCAGCCCTCCGGCGTCCGGCGGGCGCCCGCGGCGACCGGCTTGAAGGCACCGGTGCCGATCCCTCCGGCGCTGAGTATCTCCAGCAGGCAGCAGGCCACAAGGGTCTTGCCGACACCGGTATCGGTGCCGGTGACGAACACCCCGCGATGGGGACTCACGCGTCCGACCCCGGCCGGCGGCGGCCCACGGCGCTGACCGGGATCCGCGCCTCGCCATCCACCGTCATCATTGGCCGGCCGGTGGCCGGGGCCCATGCCTGCCCGTACACGATCTCCCAGGTGGCCGGCAGGCGGCCGTCCCGCCGATGCGTTTCGTAGGCCCGGGCCAGCGCCTGCATGCGTCGTCGGCCGGTGAGCCCCCGGCGGCGGCCGCGGGTGGCGTTATGGGCGCCGATGGCCTTGAGATCCCGCATCAGGCCGAAGACGTCGTCGTAAGTCAGGCTGAAATAATCGACGTCCATGACCGGTTCGGCGAGTCCGGCCCGGATCATGCCGTCCCCCAGGTCGTGCATGTCGATAAAGCGGCTGACATGGATGTCCTCGTCGACGGCCTGCCAGGCCTGGCGGAGTTCCCGCAGGGTGTCCGGTCCGAAGCTGCTGAAGCTGAGCAGCCCGCCCGGCTTCAGAACCCGCCGGAATTCCCCGAACACGGTGTCCGGATCGTTGCACCATTGAAGCATCAGGTTGGAAAAAATCAGATCCACACTGTCGTTTGCGAGCGGCAGGCCGGCAGCGTCGGCACAGACCGGATCCAGACGGCGGAGCAGGGGCCGGCGTCGTCTTGTCTGGCGCAGCATGCCTTCCGAAAGGTCCAGCGCGACCACCGAGCTGCCCCGGTAGCGCTTGAGCAGCGCGCGGCTCCCGTGCCCGGTGCCGCAGCCGGCGTCCAGGATCACCCGGGGCCGTAGCCGCACGTATTGCAGCCGGTCCAGGAGCTCCTTCCTGACCTCCGATTGCAGCACCGCCGCGGCGTCATAGCCGGCGCTGGCTCGGTCGAAGGCGCGACGGACCTCGGACCGGTCAAGCGCCAGAGGGTCGGGATCAGTCTTGCCGGTCATGCCGGGGCGTGCGGGGCGGACACGCCGGCGCGCAGGAAGCGCTGCACGCAGTCGAGGACAGCGCGGCGATGTGAGAGGAAGGGGGCGTGGCCAGCGCCGGCGATCACTTCCAGCTCCGCCTTCGCAAGCATGCGTGCGAGCCGATGGCTGGCGTCGGCAGGGCACAGACGATCATGCTCGCCGGCCACGATCAGCGCCGGCTGGTCTAGTCCCGCCAGCCGGTCCCGCAGATCGGTCCGGGCCAGCACCTTCAGACAATCCGACAGCGCCTGCGGGTCGGGTTCGCCGTGGGCAAAGACGACGCGGCGCAGGGTTCGCAGCAATTCGACCCCATGACTGTCACCGCGGACCTGCAGCGTCAGAAAATCCCGTACGGTCTTGCGATAGTCCGCGGCCAGACCGGTGGCGAAGCTATCCAGCACGTCCGCGGCGACACCGCAGGGCCAGCCCGGTCCGTCGAGGAACCGGGGCGTGGTCGCCATCAGCACCAGCCGCTCGACCCGCTGTGGCAGCCGTCTGGCCAGTTCCATCGCGATGATGCCGCCCAGCGACCAACCCAGATAGGCCGCCTTGCGTGGTGCGTTGAAGGCCACCAGCTCAACCAGCTTGTCCAGATCCAGATCCGGGACCCGTGGGCTGGCGCCGTGACCCGGCAGATCCGGACAGATCACCCGGTAATGACGACTGAGTCGCGGCACAAGATCGGACCAGATGCCGCCGTGCAGCCCCCAACCGTGGATCAAGACCAGTGAGGGTCCCTGTCCCGCCGACTCCACGTGCAGATCGACGCTCATGCGGCGGCGGATGCGATATCGGTGGCGGTGATGGCATCGAGCAGATCATCCACGTCCTGTTCGCGATGCGCGGCCGAGAGTGTCACGCGTAGCCGGGCCGTCCCTTCCGGCACCGTGGGCGGCCGGATGGCAGCGACCCAGAAACCCTTTTCGAACAGGGCTTCGCTGTAGCCCAGCGCCGCTTGCGGCGTCCCCACCACGATCGGCTGTATCGGTGAGTCCGAGGGCATCAGCTCGAGGCCCAGGCGGGCTGCGCCGTCACGGAAACGGGAAATCAGATGACGCAGATGCTCGCGGCGCCACGGCTCCTGGGCGGCGATGGTCAGGGCCCTGTGGGCGGCGGCGGCGATCCCCGGTGGTGGCGCAGTCGTGTAGATGTAAGTGCGCGCGCGGTTGACCAGGGTCTCGATCAGCTCGACGCTCCCGGCGGCAAAGGCGCCGAAAACGCCGAAAGCCTTGCCCAGGGTGCCGACCAGCACCGGCGCGGCGGAGGGAGGGAGCCCGGCTGCTTCGAGGCTGCCGCGGCCGGTATCCCCAAGGACGCCCAGACCATGGGCGTCGTCCACGATCAGCCAGGCGCCACTGGCCTCCGCGACCGTGGCCAGTTCCGCCAGCGGCGCCACATCCCCGTCCATGCTGAACAAGCCGTCTGTCACCAGCAATCGCCGGCGGGCCGGCACCCCGAGACGCTCCGCCGCCGCTCCCGCATCCCCATGCCGGTAGCGCCGCACCCGGGCACCGCAAAGGCGGGTCGCATCGATCAGCGAGGCGTGGTTGAGACGGTCCTCCACCACCAGATCGCCGCGGCCGCCGAGCGCGCTGAGCACGCCGAGATTGGCCATATAACCGGTGGAGAACAGCAGCGCCCGCTCCCTGCCGGTAAATGCCGCCAGTGCTTCCTCGAGGGCGTGGTGGGCAGCGGTATGACCGCTGACCAGGTGGGCGGCGCCGGCGCCGGTACCCCATTCCAGGGCCGCGCGTGCCAGGGTCTCTGCGAGGCGCGGGTCGTGGGCGAGCCCCAGGTAATCGTTGCTGCAGAAAACCCGTACCTCCCGGCCGTCGATCAGAGCGCGGGGCAGCGGAGCGCCGGCCTGTATCACGCGTCGGCTGCGCCGGAGCTGCCGCCGTTCGAGCTGCTCCAGTTCCGGCGTCAGGGCGGACTCAAGTTCCGGCATGGGCCGGGATCCGCTCCGCCGGACGGGCCGAGCCGTCCCCGGTCACCGGCTCTGACTCGATGCCCAGTTTCTCGAACAGGCGCTGATCGTGATCCATCTCCGGGTTGTCCGTGGTCAACAGCCGCTCGCCGTAGAAGATCGAGTTGGCGCCGGCGAAGAACGCCAGCGCCTGAGTCTCGTCGCTCATATCGGTACGTCCGGCCGAGAGGCGCACGTGGGAGCAAGGCATCAGGATACGGGCGACAGCGATAGTGCGGATGAAGTCCAGCGGGTCCAGGGCTTCGGAATCGAACAGCGGTGTGCCCGGGACCTGCACCAGCTGATTGATCGGCACGCTTTCCGGGTGGGCGGAGAGATTGGCCAGAGTCTGCAGCAGCCGGACCCGGTCGATAGCGGCTTCGCCCATGCCGATGATGCCCCCGCAGCACACCTTCATGCCGGCCGCGCGCACGTTCTCCAGCGTGTCCAGACGATCCTGATAGGTGCGGGTGGTAATGATCTCACCGTAATACTCCGGTGAGGTGTCCAGGTTGTGGTTGTAGTAATCGAGCCCGGCGGCGCGCAGCTCGAGAGCCTGTTCGCCGGTCAGCATGCCGAGGGTGGCGCAGGTTTCCATGCCCAGATCCTTGACCTGGCGGACCATCTCGCAGATGACCTCGAGCTGTTTCGCTTTCGGACTGCGATAGGCGGCGCCCATGCAGAACCGGGTCGCGCCGCGCGCCCGGGCGGCCCTCGCCTGTTCCACCACTTCCTCCACCGCCAGCAGCGCCTCGGGTTCCAGTCCGGTGTCGAAACGGGCGCTTTGCGGACAGTAGGCGCAGTCCTCGGGACAGGCGCCGGTCTTGATGCTGCACAAGGTGCTGACCTGGACCTGGTTCGGCGGGAAATGACGTCGATGTACCTGATGTGCCTCGAACAACAGGTCGTTGAATGGCAGTTGGAACAGGGTCTGGATTTCGTCTACGGACCAATCGTGGCGGACCGCGGCCGTGGCCGCTCCTTTGTTCGGTTTCATATTCGTCTCTTTTCCCGATAAACCCGGCCTGTCGCGGCTAAGGGCGAGCGGCCCAGTATCGAACGGACCGTTGAGCGCGAGTATTCGAGCCCGGGCCCACGACTGTCAACCAGCGCCCGACTGAATTGTGAACATCTGTACAAAAATTGCTCAGACGCTCTTGCCCGCGGTGTGTCAGCTTTGCGGTGCGGAGGGTCTTGGGCCGGATATCTGCGCCGGCTGCTTCCGTGATCTCCCCCGGGTCGCCAGTCCCTGCGGCCTGTGCGCCCGCCCGTTGGCCGGCGGTGGGATCTGCGGCCGATGTCTCGGGCGGCCGCCCCTCTGGAAGGCCGCAGTCGCGCCCCTCCGATACACATTTCCGGTGGATCGGATGCTGCGGGACCTCAAATACAAGGGCCGGTTGATTCGGGCGCGGCTCCTCGGCGAGTTGCTCGGGCATTGGACCCGTGGTCGTCGGGACCGGGTCGATGTCCTGATGCCGGTGCCGCTGCACCGTCGCCGATGGCGGCAGCGCGGTTTCAATCAGGCGCGGGAGCTGGCTGTCGCCGTGGCCAGGGCGAGCCGCCTGGATCTGATCGAGGACGCGTGCTCGCGGGTGAGGGACACCCCGCCTCTGTGGGATCACTCGGCGGCCGAGCGGCGCCGGATCCTGTCGCGGGCTTTCCAGGTCGGCTCCGCAGCAGCCGGGCGCCGGATCGCTTTGATCGATGACGTCCTGACCACCGGCACCACCGCCGCCGCCTTGACGGCGGCGCTGCTGGAGGCAGGCGCCACGCGGGTGGAAATCTGGGCCGTTGCCCGAGCCGGGATCGATCAGACCGGATCGAATACGTAGGCGAGGAGGATCCCGCAGAAGATGGCCAGCCCGAACTGGTTGTTGTTGAGGAACGCCCGGAAACAATACTCCGGGCGACGATCGCGGATCAGCCACTGCTGCCATGCTGCGGTCGCAGCCGCTGCCACCAGACCCGCATCGAACCATGCTCCAAGCGAGGCGGACACCCCGATCCGCCATAGCAGCAGGAGAGTGACCAGCTGACACAACGCTACCGCCAGTCGATCGTGGCGACCGAACAGGATCGCGGTCGAGCGCACGCCGATCCGCAGATCGTCTTCCCGGTCCACCATCGCATACATGGTGTCGTAGGCCGCGGCCCAGGCCACCACCGCCAGGAACATCAGCCAGGCGACCAGGGGCACTGCGCCGGTCTGGGCAGCGAACGCCATCGGCACCGACCATCCGAATGCGGCTCCCAGATAAAACTGCGGCAGGTGAGTGTAGCGCTTGACGAACGGATAACTGGCGGCGAGAAAGCCGCCGATGAGTGACAGCCCTATCGTCAGCGTGTTCATCCTCAGAACCAGCAGGAAGGCGATGAAGGAAAGGGTGGCGGCGACCAGGAGTGCCTCGCCCGGCGTCACGCGGCCGGCGGCGAGGGGCCGCTCCCGGGTCCGTCTCACCTGCGGATCGATGTCGCGGTCTGCGAAGTCGTTGATCGCACAGCCCGCCGACCGCATCAGAAAGACGCCGGCCACGAAAACCAGGAACACTTCAGGATCGGGATGTCCATGGCCGGCCACCCACAGCGCCCACAGAGTCGGCCACAGCAACAGGAGCGTCCCGATGGGCCGGTCCAGACGGATCAGCAGACCATAGGCCTGAAGCCTGGAAATGACCTGGCCCAAGGGCCCGGCATGGCCGCCGTCCCCGGCGCCCATCAGTCGTGCCCGATGCGGGCCAGGCCGGGCAGAAACACCTCATAGACCAGGATCGGGTCACCGTCCACCAGGAACCGGGAACGCCGCGCCCAAAGGGAATCAGGTGCGATGTCGGTGCCCCGCAACGCCTCGGCGAAGAGCGGATCTCCCTCGTCGATGCTCG
>CBDTYJ010000134.1:0-7326 GCA_965364575.1 uncultured Gammaproteobacteria bacterium | reverse complement strand
ACCAGGGCAAGGTCCGGATCCACGTCCTCGCGCAACCGCCCGGCCTGGCGTTCCCGCTCCAGCGCCCCTCCGAGCACATGTTTTGCCCGGGATGCGAAACGCTCCGCAAAATGTCGCTGGAAACGCTCTCCCCCTTCCTGGATCTCCCGGAACACGAGCGGCGGCAGCCAGGGGTTGTCCCTGAACATCCCCAGATAGGCTTCCATGAATTCGGCCACGGACAGAGGCGAATCCGCCTCGTCATCCCGGGCCTCCAGCACCGCCAGTACCGGCGGGATCACCTCTTCAAGCAGGGCGCGATAGAGACCATGCTTGTCGCCGAAGTAGTAATGGATCATGCCGGGGGTAGCATCGGCGGCGGCGGCCAGCTGGCGGGTCGACACCGCATCGAACCCGTATCGCGTGAACAGATCACGCGCCGCCATCAGGAGCTGGGCGCGTACGTCCCGGGGATCGTCGGCGGCGGGACGGCCGCCGCCGCGGGAACCCGACCGACTCGAGGAGCTTGTACCCATGGAAGACTATTAAATCAAACGTTCGATTAAATAACAAGGTCGTTATCCCAGCACGGTCCCGCTCCCTTGCCGCCAGGCGGGCCGGCGGATATGGTCCGGCGATCATGAGCACGACGAGAACCGGCCCGACGCGGGTGATCCAGATGTGGTCAGGCCCCCGCAACGTGTCGACGGCCCTGATGTACAGTTTTGCCCAGCGCCCCGACACGGCGGTCGTGGACGAGCCTCTGTACGGCCATTACCTGCACCTCAGCGGCGCAGATCATCCCGGTCGGGACCAGGTGATCGCCGCCATGGACCTGGACGGGGATCGAGTGCTGGCCGATCTCAATCGCGTTGACCGTGGCCGGCCGATCCTGTTCGCCAAACAGATGGCGCATCATCTGCTGGGTATCGATTACCGGCGGCTCGCCGCTTCCACCAATTTCCTGTTGATCAGGGACCCGGTGGAGATGTTGCCATCACTGGACAAGATCGTCCCCGAACCATGCCTCGGGGATACCGGGCTCGACCGGCAGGTCGAGCTGTTCGAAACGCTCCTGGACCAGGGTCAGGAACCGTTTTGCATCGACGCCCGCGAGCTGCTGACCGACCCGGCCGGTGTCCTGGGCCAGGCCTGTGAGCGGCTGGGCCTGGAGTTCTTGCCGGCCATGCTGAGCTGGTCCCGGGGTCCCCGGCCCGAAGACGGCGTGTGGGCGCCTTATTGGTACGGGAACGTGCACCGGTCCCGGGGCTTCAAACCCTGGCGCCCCCCGTCGTCGCCCTTCCCGGGATCCCTGGGGGACTTGCTGGACGAGTGCCGCCCGTATTATGAAAAGCTGTTCGCCAATGCCCTGCGGGCCACGGGAGAACCATGAACGCGCCAACGACCGATCCGCGCAATGCGGACATCCTGGTACACGTGGCCGGTAAGCTCCTGCCTCGCTCCGAGGCACGGGTCTCCGTGTTTGACAGTTCGGTGCAGGGCGGCGACGCGGTCTGGGAAGGGCTGCGGGTGTACGATGGCCGAATCGCCGAGCTGGATGCCCATCTCGAGCGACTGGCCGATTCTGCGCACGCCCTCGCCTTCGCCCTGATTCCGGACCAGGACGCCATCCGCGACGCGCTGTTCAGCACGCTCGAAGCCAACGGGATGCGGGACGGCGTCCATGTGCGCCTGACCCTGACCCGTGGCGAGAAGATCACCTCCGGCATGAACCCCCGGCTCAATCGGTCCGGCCCCTGCCTGATCGTGCTGGCCGAGTGGAAGCCGCCGGTATACGGGGACGCGGGGATCCGTCTGGTCACCGCCGCAACGCGGCGCAACACACCACAATGCCTGGACTCCAAGATCCATCACAATAATCTGCTCAACAATATCCTGGCCTGTATCGAGGCCAATGCGGCAGGCGTCGACAGCGCGCTGATGCTGGACGTATCCGGCTTTGTCTCGGAGACCAACGACACCAACGTGTTCGCCGTGCGTCGGGGTGAAGCTATGACCCCGTATGCGGACAGCTGCCTGCCCGGTATCACGCGCGGTCTCATACTCAAGCTGTGCGCGCAGCACGACATCCCGGCGGCGGAACGGAATCTGTCGCTGAGCGAGATGTATACCGCGGATGAGGTGTTCACCACCGGCACCATGGGAGAGCTGACGCCGGTATTGGAGATCGATGGCCGCCGCATCGGCGACGGCAGACGCGGCCCGATGACCGCTCGATTGATGGAACTCCACGGCAACTGGGTGCGCGACCACGGCGAGCCGCTGCCGTTTTGAGATCTAGATCGTTTTGAAGACGCCGGTCTGGATCAGAGCCTCGGCGGCTTCCTCCGTGACCACCTGGTTGCGACCGTTCTTCTTTGCCCTGTAGAGGCACTGATCCGCGAGCTGGATCACGCCCTGCAGACTGCGGGGCGTCTCGGCCGGGTTGACCACCGCCACGCCGACGCTGATCGTGACCACCGGCGCGACTTTCGACGCATGATGGGGGATACGCAGACTGGCCACCTGATTCCGGAGCCGCTCGGCCAGCTCGGAAGCCGGCTCCAGGTCCACGTCGAACAGGGCCACGATGAACTCCTCGCCGCCGAAGCGGCCGACGAAATCCAGCGGCCTTCGGGCGATCCGGGACACCGCCGACGCGACTTTGCTCAGGCATTCATCGCCCGCCTGATGCCCGTGATGATCGTTGTAGGCCTTGAAGAAGTCGATATCGGCCAGCATCACCGTCAGCGAACACCGCTGCCGCCTGGCGATCGCCCAGGCACTCTCCAGATACCGGTCGAACGCCCTGCGGTTGTACAGACCGGTGAGCCCGTCCTTCTCGACCATCTCCTCGAGCAGCCGGCTCTCCAGATAGCGCGAGCGCATGGCGTGTTCGAGTACATAGCTGACGAGAGCGCAGATGATGATCGTGGCCAGCAAGATCGCTGCGTTGTAACCGAGCTGGCCGGGCGCCATGCCGATCGCGTACGCGCCGAGGGCGTAACCGGCGATCATCATGAGACCCACGGCCAGGGCGGTCTGCAGAAACAGGCCGAGGGCGAAAAAAACGAAAACCAGCACCACCGGGAGACCGGCGAAGGCCAGCTGCCTCAGCTCCGGTGGAAGCATCAGATTGAGGGCGACGTTGGACAGGGCGATGACCAGTGCCGCCAGCAGCAGCACGCGCCGGAACAGGGTCCGTTGCCGGGTGAGGAAACTGAGGACTATCGTCAGCAGAAAAGCGGGCGTCAGAAGCCCGAAACGGATGCCTTCGGCGATCGGCGTGGAGAACGACGGTGCCGTCACACGCCCGAGAAAGAAAAAGAACGCAGAAAGCAGAAATCCGACGATCAGGGCGATGCGCACGAACAGCCGGTTGCGCTCGAAGTGGTCATCGCGGTAGGCGGGTTCCAGGTCCTTGCGGAACCGCAGCCACGGGAATCCTGACTCCAATTGCCGGGCGATGGGCGAATCGACCCCGTGATCGCCCGGGCGCTCGTGGATCATCGAAGTTCTACCTTGCTGTTGCAGAGGCACCGGCCGGACCGTGCCCGATGAAAGGCCGTCCGGCACCTCATGGATACCGCCGGGCCGTCACCATTCCGGAATCTGGGGAAACGTGGAATCCAGAACTCGCGTCCCCCGGCCTTATCATCTAGTTGGCTGTCCCGTTGAGCGTCCCCTTCGCGCGCCACACCGCGTCCTGCGCCGACTGCCGGTCGGCCTCGATTTCCTCCCGGGTGAAACAGACGGTGCGCGGGAAGTGGGAGCCGACGCGCTTCTCCCTGCGGCAGACCAGCTTGTCCTTTTCTTCGCTCATTGATTCATTGTAGACGGCGACTTTTTCCTCCGTCGTCATCGCGTCCTTCTCTTCTTCGGTGAATCTCGGCGCTTCCTCCAGGTCCTTGCTGGACTGGGACGTGGGCATGGCACAACCGGTGATCGCGATCACCGTAAGTGTGGCGAGTATGTTCTTGTTCATCGACTTCTACCTGTCGGCACGTGTCCGCTTATGAGAAAAATGACCGGCTCGTCTCTTCGTAAGTGGCGGTAATGCCGGAAAGCCGCTCCGCTCCGGCCACGAGTCTAGCAGCTAGGAATGCCGCGCCCAATGGTTTTGGTATCCCCTCCGGACATCCATTCCCGATGGCTGCTGCGTGATTCAGGCGCTGGCGAAGTAGCGCTCCAGGAACTGCTCGAAAGAAATGTCATCGGCCTGCTCTATCGCCTGCTGGCGGTCCACAGACTCCAGCGCCTCACGCTCGAACTGTGCGGCCCGCTCCCTCTTCAGCTCTGGCAGCTGCAGGAAGTACTCCCGGTGGCCCCGGGAAAGCCGGGTCGCGAACTCGAAGAAGCTCTCACCGCCGGATCGCATTTCCTCGAGGATCCGGGCAGACGGCGTCAGCCCGGGATCCATGATCTTCTCGCGCTGCAGCTCGTGTGCTGCAGCGTAGGATCCCTCTCCGGCATGATCCAGGAGTTCGCAGATCGGGGCCATGGCGTCGACGATCTCCAGCCCCCATTCCCTGACGCCCCGGGGCTGTTGGCCACCATCCAGTTCGAGGTCGGGATCCCTGCCGTGCTGGGCGACCTCCAGGTGGTTGCGATCGCACCGGGCCGCCTCCTCGCCGTCCATGGGAGAGCTGTCCATCAGCATGCACATCAACAGGAATGCCTCGAGGAATCGCATCTCGTTCTGGTTGATGCCCGCCGGATCGAATGGACTGACATCGAGTGCCCTCACCTCCACATAGGAGACTCCACGCCGACGCAGCGCGCCAGCGGGCCGCTCGCCCGACCGGGCTACCTGCTTCGGCCGGATAAAGCCGTAGTACTCGTTTTCGATCTGCAGCATCGAGGTGCTCAGCTGCCGCCACTCCCCATCCACCTTGGTTCCGATGCGCTCGTAAGCCCTGAATGGCGTATGGATGGCGCGATCCAGACCGGCCAGGTATTCGTCCAGGGCATTCATGGACAGGCAGATGCCCGCCTGGTTCGAATTCCGGTAGCCGACACCGCTCATCCGCAGGGTGGTGGCGTACGGCCCGTACGCCGTGATCGGATCCAGATCCGGCAGACCGGACTCGCGCCCGAGAAAGAACGACTTGCACACCGCCGGCGATGCGCCGAACAGGTACAGGATCAGCCAGCCCAGGCGCCGGTAATTGCGCAGCAGATCGAAGTAGAGCCGGTCCCGGAGCTGCCGCGGCTCTCCGTCGTGGCCATAGATGCGCTCGAGCACCGGCCACAGCGCGTCGGGCACCGAGTAGTTGAAGTGGACCCCGGCGATGGCCTGCATCACCCGGCCATATCGATAGCTCAGACCACGGCGGTAGACCTCTTTCATCCGACCGGCGTTGGAGCGTCCGAAGGTCGCGATGGGCACACTCTCTTCGCCTTCGACGGCGCAGGGCATGCTCGTCGCCCACAACATCTCGTCGCCGATGTTGCGGATGACGAACTGGTGCAGGTCGCAGAGGAAGCTCAGCGTCTCCCAGTTGTCGTGGAAGGGGGGCGTGACCAGCTCCGGCAGAGCTTCGGAGAAATCCGTCGTCACCCACGGATGGGTCAGTGCCGAACCGAGCGCCCGCGGGTGTGGCAGTCGGGAGATGCGTCCATCCTGCCCGACACGCAGTGATTCCTTCTCCACCCCACGCAGGCCGCGCCGCAGCACCCCGGCGTCCGCCGTCGCCAGGATGCTGTCGATTCGCTGATGGAGAACGCTGAACATTCAGCCTCCTGACACGGCCTCAAACGGCCCCGCGCCCGGCGCGACCGCGATGCCGGCGATCCCCGGGGACCGGCGTCCCGGCCATGACCCGCATCATGCGTCGCCGCCGGGCTGGCAGGTCGGACAAAAATAGGCTCGCCGACCACCGACTGAAGAACGCAGGATATTCGTGCCGCACAGGTAACAGGGCCGGCCTGCGCGACCGAATACCTTGAACCGCAGTGCGGCGCGGGCGTGCCCCTTTTTACGCAGCTGCTTTACGCGCTCCGGATCGTTGGTGATGCCGCCGGTACGGTAAGACCGCCGGGTCAGATAGAGTATGGCTCTCGCCAGTCGTCCCAGCTGCCGGTCGTCACAATCCGCGGGCCGGCGCGAGGGATGGAGGCCGGCGTCGAACAGGATCTCGCTGCGCAGGTAATTCCCCAGGCCGGCGAAGAACCGCTGGTCGAGCAGCAATCCCGCCAGCGCCCGGCCGCGGAAGCGCGGATCCTGGATCCGTGCCTTGACCTGCGCGAGCCCGACACCCGGTTGCAGGGGATCGGGACCGAGCCCGGCGAGCCGCCGGTCGGTCTCAAGCTGTTCCTCGGTGATCACGTCCACAGCCGAGGCGCTGTACAGCAGCGCCGACCGGCGGGCCGTATGCAGCGCCAGACGCAGGCTCCGGTTCGTTTCCGGATAGCGATCGCGATCACGCACGTACCAGCGTCCGTACAGCTGGTTATGGCTGTAGATCCGTACCCCGTTTTCGAACCGGATCAGCATATGCTTGCCGATGGTATCGACGGCAGCCACAGTCTTGCCCTGCAACCGTCCGCTCCAGGGACGCAGGGATTCGAATGCGAAATACAAAGACTCTATACGGCGTCCTCCGATCGCATCCTGTATGCGGTCGGCGGCGCGGCGGATTTCGGGTCCCTCAGGCACAGGCGCGATCAGATCGGGATGCGGCCGGTCAACATGTCGCGGAACATGACGAAATCTCCGACCAGGCTGTAGAACGGGTGCTTGAAGGTGGCGGGTTTGTTGCGTTCGAAGAAAAAGTGGCCGGTCCATGCGCAACCGTAGCCCACGACGGGCATCAGCCAAAGGAAACTCAATCGACCGGTGAGCACAGCGATGAGTGCCACCCCCAGTAACCCGAGGGTGCCGACGAAATGCAGCCGCCGGCAGGTGCGGTTGCTGTGCTCCGAAAGGTAATAGGGATAGAACTCGCTGAAGCTCCGGAATTCCCTGTTCACTGCGTCTCCCCGGTCTGACTGGCGCGCTCGCAGGATTGTGCACTATCGCCGGGTCCGGGTCATCCGCTCACCTGGAGTGTGACAAAAGTGGAAGACTGGGCGACACTTCCGGTCCATGACACTCAACCGGTCCTGCAGCGCAGAGACATCACCGCGCATCTGCCGCCTGCGGCGAGACATCGCCGGAGCGAGACATGGCGGCCGAAAGCAATAGCGAATCCCCCGCCATCGACCTACCCGCGACGGTGGTCGGCGAAGGCGAGGACGCAGCCAGAGACCCGTTTGCCGCGGCGCCCGTCGGGCAAGCCGCCCAGGGCACTGCGCAGACGCCGGTCGCAATCGTTCCCGAGGCGCCGGGGACCGGCCTGGCATTCG
>CBDTYJ010000133.1:0-7351 GCA_965364575.1 uncultured Gammaproteobacteria bacterium | reverse complement strand
GCCCGACTGGGCGAACCGCCACCGTCCGCACCCACCGCCAGCGACGCAGTGATGCGCTGGCCGCTCTCGAATCGCAGCAGGGCCTGGTCCTGATCCAGCTCCAACCCGGCGACGCGTTCCGGACAAAAGATCCTGACGTCCGGGTGATCGGCCAGCCGCTGCCATAAAGCCCACTGAAGCAATCCGTTGTCGACGATGTGCCCGAGGCAGGCGACACCGAGCTCCGCGCTGTCGAAGCACAAGGAGCCATGCCCGAACGGCTCCGCCGCGGCATCCCAGACCACCATCCTGGCGTAGGGGCTGATCCCGGCATCGCGGATCGCGGGCCAGGCGCCGCAGGCTTCGAGTACGCGCTGGGATGCGCGGGAGATTGCCGACACACGCAAACCGGGAAAGCGTTCCGGATCGAAGTCCGGCACGGCCGGTTCGGCTGCTTCGATCAGGGCGATCCGCAGCCCGTCGCGGCCACCGGCCAGCAGACAGGCGAGCGCCGCGCCGACCATGCCGCCGCCGACGATCGCGATGTCGAAGCGATGTCTCATATGACCGGCAGTCCCCGCGCCAGTCTGGGCAGACGGCCGGCCAGACCGGTGGTCTGGCGCACGAACCCGGCCTTGGCCGTGGGCAGCAGATCCAGGCCCAGCAGCGCCAGCGCCCGGGCCGCCTTGACCGGACCCAGCGGATTGGTGAACAGGCGCACCAGCGAGTCGGTCATGGTGATCACCCGCTCGTGGTCTTCTCGCCGCCATCGGGCATAGGCGTCGAGTACGGCCTGACTGCCCGGATCTGCACCGTCGCGGCTGGCCTCGGCCAGCACTTCGGCCATGGCCGCCACGTCACGCAAGCCAAGATTGAATCCCTGGCCCGCCACCGGGTGGAGCGCGTGGGCGGCATTTCCGATCAGCGCCACTCTGGGAGAAGTCTGGGCCCGGGCTCTCACAAGCGTCAGAGGGTAGCTCTGACGCTTGCCGACGCGCTCGATGCGACCGAGACGAAATCCGAACGCTCGTTGCAGATCGTCGAGGAACGTCTCTTCCAGATCCGCAAGGCGCTGCTCGGCCCGACCTGTGGCCATGGTCCAGACCAGCGAACAGCGCTGCCCTGCCATCGGCAGCATCGCCAGCGGCCCCTGATCGGTGAAGCGCTCGAAGGCCTCGTTGGCGTGTGGCTGCGAGGTCGTGACGTTGGCGATGATCGCCGTCTGGCCGTAGTCGTGGACGTCTATATCGATGCCCGCCATGGAACGCAGCGGAGACCGCGCCCCGTCGGCGGCGATCACCAGAGCCGCTGCCAGCGTCTGTTCGGCTCCGTCTTCCCGGCTTATCGTGACTTCGGCGCCGGCGTCGCTCACCGCCAGCCCCGTGACCCGTGCCGGACAGAGCAGCTCTACGTTGTCATGGGTCCCGATCCGCTCCCAGAGAGCGGGACCCATGACCCGGTTCTCGATGACATAGCCCAATGCGTCCAGGCCATGATCCCGGCAATCCATGCGGGTAAATCCGAAACGCCCGCGATCGGAAACGTGGATGCGTCGGATCGGTATGGCCGCTGCCTCCAGCGGCCGCCAGCAGCCCATGGCATCGAAAATCCGGCGGCTACCCTGGGCGACGGCGGTGGCGCGATCGTCATAGCTGGGCTGGGCCTGGCTGGCCGGCGGCCAGGCTTCCACCACCGCGATCCGCAGAGACAGCGGCGCCAGTGCCGCGGCCAGGGAAGCACCCACCATGCCGCCACCGACGATTACGATGTCATGGGAGTCGACCATGGACCCTCGGCGCCGGCTCAGGCGGCGCGGATCAACTCCTCGATCGCCTCCGGCTCCGTCGGTACGGAACGGCTCAGCACCTCGCAGCCGTCCCGGGTCACCAGCACATCGTCTTCGATACGCACACCGATGCCGCGCCATTTGGCCGCCACGCCCTTGGCATCCGGTGCGATATAGATACCGGGTTCGACGGTCAGGACCATGCCGGGCTCCAGCTCCCGCCATTCCTCGCCGACCTTGTAGTCGCCGACGTCGTGCACATCCAGGCCCAGCCAGTGACCGGTCCGATGCATGAAGAACGGTTTGTACGCCTCCTCCTTGATCAGGGTCGGCAGGCGGCCTTTCAGAATGCCCAGCTTCACCAGCCCGCGGGTGATGGCGCGTACCGCCGCATCGTGGGGCTCGTTCCAGTGATTGCCGGGGCGCACTTTGTCGATGGCCGCCTTTTGCGCCTTCAGCACTATCTCGTAAATCGCCCGCTGTGCGGCGCTGAATCGCCCGTTGACCGGGAAGGTCCGGGTGATGTCCGAGGCATAACCGTCTATCTCGCAGCCGGCATCGATCAACAACAGATCTCCCTCCCCCAGCTCGTCCTTGTTCTCCGTGTAATGGAGGATGCAGGCGTTGGCGCCGGCGCCGACGATCGGTAGATAAGAAGGCTGTGACCCGTGGCGGCGGAACTCGTGCAGAAACTCGGCCTCGATTTCGTATTCCTTCATCCCCGGACGCACGGTCTGCATCGCCCGGCGATGGGCGTTGGCGGCGATCTTGGCGGCCCGCCGCATGGTGCTGATCTCGGCGCGCGACTTGTAGAGACGCATGTCGTGGAGCATGTGATCCAGGGCCACGAACTCCTGAGGGGTATGGCAGCCCTTGCCGGCCTGGGCCCGCAGCTCGTTGACCCAGCCCATCAGGCGCTGGTCGAAATCCGGATGGACGCCCATCGTGTAGTAGACGCGCTCGCAGCGTTCCAGCAGCCCCGGCAGGATGTCGTCGATATCGGAGACCGGGAAAGCGTCGTCAGCGCCGAAATCGGATACCGCGCCCTCGGTGCCGGCGCGCCGGCCGTCCCAGGTCTCTCGTACCGGATCGCGCTCGCGGCAAAACATTATGTATTCGCCGTGCTCGCGGCCGGGTATCAGCACGGCGACGGACTCAGGCTCCTCGAATCCGGTCAGATACAGGAAGTCGCTGTCCTGGCGATAAGCATAGTCGCTATCCCTGTTTCGCTTGCGTATCGGGGCGGCCGGCAAGATGGCGATGCCGCCCTTGCCCATCATCCGCATGAGTTGCTTCCTGCGCCGCTCGAATTCCCTTGGGCTCATAGTTGCTCCGGAATATGTAAAGTAATGGAGGTTCAGTGAAGCTGAGCCGGGCGCGCTTCGGCAGCCGGCGGGTTCAATTCGTCGTAGATTAGCTGCGCCCCGACCCGGACATACTCGACCAGGTTGGCATAGGCCTTCTCGCCCTCTTCCTCGCCCTCGCCGTCGGCGAATTGCGCCTGGGTGATCTGGGACAGATCTTCGAGGATCTCGCGCAGTTCGGCGGGCAACTCGTCGAAAGACTTCAGGCCGCGCACGGCGAGACCGTAGAGAAAACCCTGGCACCATCTGCCGAGGGCGTCGGCCCTCAGTCCCAGTTGTGCGTGGTCATCGGGCAGCAGCAGTTGGAATTCGAACTGGGTGCCGGTGAGCAGATCCAGCGTGGCCTGGTGCAGCGCCGCCAGCCGGTCCCGTTCATGGGTGGCGATCCGATCGTCTCCGGAACCGGCGTCAGCCAGCGTATTCTGAATCCAGCTGTCGGGCAGGTCATCGGCGGCCACGCACAGCAGGCCACACAGGGTACCGTGGGCTTCGGCCGCCGCGCTTCCGGCGGCCGACCCGCCCAGGCAATCCTGAATCTCGTCGTAATCTGGTGTCTGCACTCTGGTCCCCGCCATGGCGAGCAGCCGGACGAAACCGTCTGCAGTTCAATCCTACCACCCCCCGGGAGACCGGCACACAAGCTGTGACGGGCTCGATTGACCATCGTCGCGGGCCCCGCGTAGTATTCGCCGCATGAGTGATAATGCGATGCAAGCCTTCGAACTCGAGCTGAAGCGGCTCGAATCCCGGCTCGATGAGCTGGTCACGGTTTGCGACCACCTTAAGGAAGAGAATCGGTCCCTGAAACACAGGCAGGATTCTCTCATGTCCGAGCGCGCCACCCTGTTGCAGAAGAACGAACAGGTACGCGCCCGCGTCGAAGCCATGATCGGCCGCTTGAAGGCCATGGAACAAGGTAGCTGAAGATGGAAATGGCCCAGGTCAGCGTGCGCATCCTCGAGAAGGAATACCAGTTCGCCTGTCCGGCCAGCGAACGTAACGATCTGCTCAACTCGGCGGAATTTCTCAACGCCAAGATGAGGCAGATCAGGGATTCGGGTAAAGTGGTGGGCCTGGACCGGATCGCGGTCATGGCGGCCCTAAACCTGGCCAACGACCTGCTTAAGAACAGGAATGTAGGAGAGGCGGTCGATTCCTCTCTGGGCCTGCGCCTGAAGTCCATGCGCGAGCGGGTCGAGTCGGCGCTGGAGTCCAGCAAGCAGCTCGAGCTTTGACCGGTTCGCCGGCGATTTAACAATTTGGTGTCTCCTGCGGTGTTCGGCAGCGGTCCGGGTATTTCTCGACCCTAATTTCCAACCCAGGGGCTACGTTCTGTCGGTAAGACTGAGCATGACCGCGTTACTGCGGAAAGCCTTAAGTGCCACGGCCTGCCCCACCTTTTGCTCTGGTTCGAGAGCAAAGGTCCGCACCGGCACAGGCGGGAGACACCACCCCTTCCCATGACGGCTCCCGACGATTCCATCAGCAGTGAGCGTGCTGCGATCCGCGGCACCCTGCGGGCGCTCAGGCGCCGTCTGCCGGAGCGGGAGCGCCAACGGTCCGCAGAGCGGGTCGCCAGCCGCCTGGCCCGGCTGCCGGCATTCTCCCGAGCCCGATGGATCGCCGGCTATCTTCCGTTCGACGGCGAACTGGATTCACTGCCGTCGATGCAGCGCGCAAGCGCGGCGGGGAAGAACCTGTGCCTCCCGATCATCGACCCGCAGCGGCATGGCACCATGACCTTCGGTCACTTCCAGCCGAGCGGCGTGCTTCTCCTGAACCGGTTCGGGATCCTGGAGCCGTGTCGACGGATGACCAGGCGGGTGCCGCTCCGGCAGGTCGACATCGTACTGATGCCCCTGGTGGGGTTCGATGACGAAGGTAACCGGCTCGGAATGGGTGCCGGCTATTACGATCGCTTCCTGAGCCGCAGGACCAGGGGCCAGTGGCGACGACCCTTGCTGGTCGGTATCGCCTTCGAACTCCAGCACGCCGAGCATGTCCCGCATCAACCCTGGGACGTACCTATGGATCTGATCATCACTGAACGTCGCCTGTATAGGCCGCTCTCGACGCGCACCACCTGACTTCAAAGGACGGTTATTTGAAATGAAACACTGGTTGTTCAAATCGGAACCCGGCGAGTTCAGCATCGACGATCTCGCGTCACGGCCGCGACAGACCGAACATTGGGACGGGGTCCGGAATTATCAGGCCAGAAATTTCATGCGCGACAAAATGCGCATCGGCGACCTCGGTTTCTTCTATCACTCCAGTTGCGCGACGCCTGCGATCGTCGGCATCGTGAAGGTAGTCAGTGAGGCATATGCCGATCACACGGCGTTTGATCCAGATGACAAACACTTCGACGAGAAGAGCGATCCGGAAGCACCCAGGTGGTTCATGGTTGATGTCCAACTGGTGAAAAAACTCGACAAGCCGATCACACTCAGCGCAATCAAGTCCTGCAAAAATAGGGTTATGAAGGACTTCCCCCTGGTACGGCGGGGCAATCGCCTGTCGATCATGCCGGTGACCAAACGGCAATGGGATTTTATCCTCCGCCTCTGAATCGGGCCCGTGTGACATCGCGGGAGGTGAGGAAATTTTTGCAGAACCTCAGACTGATTCACGCTGCCGAATGGCAGCGTTTTTTTTCCGCTTGCAAAACGCGTATCGCTTGCTGGAATTTTCAACGCTGTTGTATATACTCATGCGCGAACCCCTTACACGGAGATTGTCATGGCACGAAAACCCGCATCGCGGAAGAAAGCCGCCAGCAAAAAGAAGCCGGCGCGCAAGAAGAAGGTCGTACGCAAGGCGAAGGTTAAGAAGAAACCAGTCCGCCGTACCGCAGCCAAGAAGCGGCCAGCCGCAAAGAAAAAGGCGACAAGGAAGAAGGTAGCCAAGAAGCGGCCAGCAGCGAAGAAGAAGGCGACAAGGAAGAAAGTCGCGAAGAAGCGTCCAGCCGCCAAGAAGAAGGCTGCGAAGAAGAAGGTAGCGAAGAAGAAAGCTGCCAAGAAGCGGCCGGCGCGTAAGAAGAAGGTCACCAGGAAAAAGGCGACCAAGAAGAAAGTGACGCGTAAGAAAGCGACCAAGAAGAAGGCGACGAGGAAGAAAGTAGCGAAGAAGCGGCCGGCGGCGAAGAAGAAGCCCGCCAGAAGGAAGAAAGCCGCTTCGAAGAAGAAACCCGCCTCGCGGAAGAAAGTCTCTCGGAAGAAGGTTTCCAGGAAGAAAGTCTCCCGGAAGCGCTAGACGAGACGACTGGCGCGAGAGCAGTCGGCAACTCTGCCGGGCCGCCCACAAGGACGGCCCGGTTTTTTTGTACTAGCATGCCGCCATCCCGAGGATTTCAGGAGCATCGATGACCCAGGACGAGATGAAGGCTGCGGCGGCCCGTGAGGCGCTCCAATTCGTCGACGGCGGTCTGGTCGGGGTCGGCACCGGGTCGACAGTCAATCATTTCATCGATGGTCTCGCCACCATCCGGGATCGCTTCGACGGCGCCGTCTCCAGCTCCGAGGCTTCGACCGAGCGTCTCCGCCAGCAGGGCATCGACGTCCTCGATCTCAATGAAGCCGGGACGCTGGCCCTCTATGTGGATGGTGCTGACGAGTCCGACCGGCGCCTGAATCTCGTGAAAGGCGGCGGCGGTGCACTCACCCGGGAGAAGATCGTGGCCGCCGCGAGCCGCAGCTTCGTCTGCATCGCCGACGCCACCAAATTGGTGGAGGTCCTCGGCGCCTACCCGCTGCCGGTCGAGATCATCCCCATGGCTCGTACCTATGTCTCGGGCCGGCTGACGGAGCTGGGTGGGAAACCTGTCCTACGGGAAGGATTCCTGACCGATAACGGCAACCAGATCCTCGATGTTCACGGTCTTCGGATCACCGATCCGGCCGGTCTGGAGAGTGAGATCAACCACATCACCGGCGTCGTCACCAACGGGATCTTCGCCCGCCGCCCGGCAGATCTCCTGCTTTTAGGCACTCCGGACGGGGTCGAGACCCTGCGAGCCCGTTGATCCTTCGGCACCGGCCGCAGGAGCAGCCGGGCCCGACGCCAGGTAATCCTCAAGGCGGAAGCGCCGCGTGCGCAGCCAGTATTCGACCGTGAAGCCCGGCCACAGCGTGACGTTACGGCCGTTGGCATCCAGGTACCAGCTGCGGCAGCCGCTGGCCCATATGGTGCGAGCCAGTCTGCGTTGCAGGCCCTGATTGAA
>CBDTYJ010000132.1:0-7383 GCA_965364575.1 uncultured Gammaproteobacteria bacterium | reverse complement strand
GGCAAGTCGACCCTGATCAACCGCATGATCGGCGAGGACCGTCTGGTCGCATTCGACCTGCCCGGGACGACGCGGGACAGTATCGCCGTGCCCTTCGAGCGCGACGGCCGCCGTTACATGCTGATCGACACTGCCGGTATCCGGCGCCGCCGCAGCGTCCGCGAGGCGGTGGAGAAGTTCAGCGTGATCAAGGCGCTGCAGGCGATCGACGAGGCCAACGTGGTGATCGCGGTACTCGACGCCAGTGAGGGCATCACCGACCAGGACGCGAGCCTGCTGGGTCTGGCTACGGAACGCGGCCGCGCCATGGTGATCGCGGTCAACAAATGGGACGGGCTGTCGCCGGATCATCGCGACCAGGTAAGGAGGGAGATCGACCTGAAACTGCCGTTCCTGGAGTTCGCCCGGGTGCATTTCATCTCCGCGCTGCACGGCAGCGGCGTCGGCGACCTGTTCTCATCGGTGGATTCGGCCGAGGCCGCTGCCATGCGGGACCTGCCCACGCCGGCGCTCACCCGGGTGCTGGAGGAGGCCATCGTCGCCCATCAGCCGCCCATGGTCCGCGGCCGCCGGATCCGTCTGCGTTACGCCCATCAGGGCGGACGCAACCCGCCACTGATCGTCATCCACGGCACCCAGACTCAACGACTGCCGGCGACCTATCGCCGCTATCTGATCAATACTTTCCGCAAGGCCTTCGATCTGCAGGGCACGCCGGTCAGGCTGGAGCTGAAGTCCGGCGAAAACCCCTTCGCGGGGCGCCGCAACAAGCTCACGCCCAGGCAGGAGCGCAAACGATCGCGTCTGCGGCAGCACGGGAAGCGGAACAAGCGATAGGCCGACTGGAATTCGACCGTCCCATTGGACACAATGCGGGTCCGGCTGAGGGGAAGCCAGATGACCACGCACTCGGCGCGAAAATTTATCCACCTGGAATCGGAATTCCCGATGCATCGCGGCGGCAGCCTGCCGCGGGTGGATCTGGCTTACGAGACCTGGGGCACGCTCAACAGCGAGCGCGACAATGCCGTGCTGCTGTTCACCGGCCTGTCGCCGTCCGCTCACGCCGCTTCGTCCGGAGAGGATGCCTCCCCGGGCTGGTGGGAGGAGATGCTGGGGCCCGGACGCCCCATCGACACGCGCCGTTTCTATGTGGTGTGTGTCAATTCCCTCGGCAGCTGTTACGGGTCCACCGGCCCGGCCTCCACCGATCCGCGCACCGGAGAGCCTTATCGACTGGAGTTCCCGGTGCTGAGCATCGAGGACATCGCCGCCGCCGGTTACGAGGTGGTGAGGGCCATGAAGATCGACCGTCTGCACACCGTCGTGGGCGCGTCCATGGGCGGCATGACGGCGCTGGCATTTTGCACCCTTTTCCCCCATGCCGCTGCCGGCCTCGTGACCATTTCCTCCGCGGCGCGGGCGGAACCCTTCGCCATCGCCCTGCGTTCGCTGCAGCGAGAGATGATCCGGGCCGATCCGGAATGGCATCACGGTAATTACGACGCGGGACATCCGCCGGTCCGGGGTATGCGGCTGGCGCGCAAGCTTGGGATGATCACCTACCGGTCCGGCGAGGAGTGGCTGCGCCGTTTCGGCCGCGAGCGGGTGTCCGCCGAGCATGCACCCGGCGACGCGTTCGGTATCGATTTCGAGATCGAGTCCTATCTCGAGTATCACGCCAACAAGTTCGTCGGACAGTTCGACCCCAACTGCTATCTGTATCTATCCCGGGCCATGGACCTGTTCGACGTGGGGGAGCACAGCGGGTGCGTGGCCACCGAGCTGGGCAAATCCACGGTAGAGCGGGCGCTGGTCATCGGCGCCGAGACGGATTTCCTGTTCCCGCTGCATCAGCAGGAAGAACTGGTCGAATGTCTCCATCATCCGGATCGGGAGGTCGAGTTCGTGGTACTGCCTTCCATGCAGGGCCACGACTCATTCCTCGTGGACATGGACCGTTTCCGCCCGCCGATTTCGCGTTTCTTCGATCAATCCTGATCGTCGGAATCGACCACGGCGCCGAATCGACCGCGCGCTACCCGTATGCCGATGTGGCTGCCGCTCTCGACCTGATCGGGATCCCGGATCACCTCGCCAGCGCCCGTCGTGACGATGGCGTAGCCCCTTGAGAGCGTGGATTCGGGACTGATCCCGACCAGGGCGCGGCGAGCCAGTTCGAGGCGCTGGCCGTTTGCGGTGAGGATGCGGCGCAGCGCCGAGGTCAGCGTCGCCTGAGCCAGATGCAGGCGTTGTCGCTCCCGGTCGATGAGCGGTGCCGGCGACACGGCGCGGAGTCCCGCCCAGACGCGCCCGAGCTGGTCGCTTCTGCGCGCAAGCGCCCCGGTCAATGCGCGGGCCAGACGCTGATCGAGCTCGTCCAGCCGCTGGGCCTGCTGGCGCATCCGGTTGCCCGGGTGCAGCTGGCCCACCCGCCGCCGCAGCCAGTCGCTGCGCTGGCGCAGTTGTTCCAGCTTTCGGTTGAGGGCGGCACCGAGCCGCCGCTCCTTGCCGGACAGGTCCCGGAGCCACTCGGATTGATCCGGCACCGCCAGTTCGGCCGCGCCCGACGGCGTCGGCGCGCGCCGATCGGCAGCGAAGTCGGCGATGGTGAAGTCAATCTCATGGCCGACGCCGCTGATCACCGGCACCGGGCAGGCGCGGATGGCGCGTGCGACGGCCTCCTCGTTGAACGGCCACAGGTCTTCCAGGCTGCCACCACCCCGGGCCAGGATCAGTACCTCACAATCCGCGCGGGCGCCGGCCAATTCGAGTGCCCGCACGATGGCCGGAGCCGCCGTCTTGCCCTGGACCGGCACCGGGTAGATCAACACCGGCACGGCCGGGAACCGGCGCGCCAGCACGTGCAGGATGTCACGGATGGCGGCGCCGCTGGGCGAGGTGATCACGCCGATGCGACGGGGCAGCGCCGGCGTCGGACGTTTCAGGGCGTCGTCGAACAAGCCCTCGGCGGCGAGCTTGCGCTTCAGCGCCTCGAAGGCCTGTTGCAGCCGGCCCTCTCCCGCCGCCTCCATGTAATCGACCACCAGCTGGTACTCGCCGCGGGCCTCGTACAGGCTCAGGCGTCCGCGGCACAGCACCGAGTCGCCGTCGGCGGGTCTGAAATTGAGGCGTCGGTTGTTGCCCCGGAACATGGCGCAGCGCAGCTGCGCCGACGCGTCCTTGAGGGAAAAGTAGATATGGCCCGATGCCGGTCGCGCCAGGTTGGACAATTCCCCCTCGATCCAGACCGCGGGATAGCCGGATTCCAGCAGGCCCCGTACCTCCCGGTTGAGCCGGCTGACCGTATAGATCTCCCGCTCGGGCGGCGTACCGGGGGCGCCTGACTCGAAATCGTCCATGGTGGCGCATGATAGCCGTCCCGCCGCCGGGACAGAAATCGGTCCCCGGCGCCGGTTTACTGGCCTGACCATGGGCCGTAAAATTGACCGTTTAAACCATTGCCGGCCCCCGCGGAGGACCTGAACATGCGCATAGTCGAAGAGGCTCTGACTTTTGACGACGTGCTGCTGCAGCCCGCGTATTCCCAGCTCCTGCCCCGGGACGCCGACCTCTCGACCAGGCTGACGCGAGAGATCGGCCTGAATCTGCCGCTGGTCTCCGCCGCCATGGACACGGTCACCGAGGCCCGGCTGGCCATCGCGATCGCCCAGGAAGGCGGCATCGGCATCGTCCACAAGAACATGACGCCGGAGACCCAGGCCCGGGAAGTGGCGCGGGTCAAAAAGTACGAGAGCGGCATCATCAGCGACCCGATCACGGTGACGCCCGAAAAGACCGTGCGGGAGGTGATCAGTCTGACCCGGCAGAAGAACATCTCCGGTGTGCCGGTCGTGGACGGAGATCAGCTGGTCGGCATCGTCACCCATCGCGATCTGCGATTCGAGACCAAGCTCGATGCCCCGGTCTCCTCGGTGATGACGCCCAAGGACAAGCTGGTCACCGTCAATGAAGGCGCCGCCAAGGACGAGGTATTGGTACTGCTCCACCGGCACCGGATCGAGAAAGTGCTGGTCATCGATGACGATTTCCGCCTTCGTGGGATGATCACGGCCAAGGACTTCCAGAAGGCGACCGATTTCCCCCGGGCGGCCAAGGACACGCGCGGCGCGCTCCTGGTCGGGGCGGCCGTCGGGACCAGCCCCGATACCGCCGACCGCGTGCGCCAGCTGGTGGCGGCCGGCGTCGACGTGGTGGTCGTGGATACATCCCACGGCCACACCCTCGGCGTGCTGGACCGGGTCCGCGAGATCAAATCCCAGTTCCCGGAATTGCAGGTCATCGGCGGCAACATCGTGACCGCCGAGGCGGCCGACGCCCTGGTGGAGGCGGGAGCAGACGGGGTCAAGGTCGGCATCGGTCCGGGATCGATCTGTACCACACGGATGGTGGCCGGCGTCGGCGTGCCGCAGATCAGCGCGGTCTTCAACGTGGCCGCTGCCCTGGAAGGCACCGGCGTGCCGCTGATCGCCGACGGCGGCGTGCGCTATTCCGGCGATCTGGCCAAGGCCATAGCCGCAGGCGCCCACTGCATCATGCTCGGCGGCCTGTTTGCCGGCACCGAGGAGTCGCCGGGCGAGGTGGAACTGTTCCAGGGCCGTTCCTACAAGTCCTATCGGGGCATGGGTTCCCTCGGCGCCATGGCCCAGAAGCACGGCTCCAGTGATCGTTATTTCCAGGATGCCACCGACGAGATCGAGAAGCTGGTGCCCGAGGGCATCGAAGGCCGCGTGCCATACAAGGGCAGCATCGTCGCCATCATCCACCAGCTCACTGGTGGCCTGCGTTCCGCCATGGGCTACACCGGCTGCAGCCGCATCGAGGAGATGCGTACCAAACCGGTCTTCGTCCGTATCACCAATGCCGGGGTTCGCGAGAGCCACGTGCACGACGTGGCCATCACCAAGGAGGCCCCCAACTACCGTGTCGATTGAAGCAAAAGCCCTGGAGCCCGAGAGCAGCGGCGACATCCACGGGGACCGGATCCTGATCCTGGATTTCGGCTCCCAGTACACCCAGCTGATCGCCCGGCGAGTGCGGGAAGCGGGTGTCTACAGCGAGATCCGCCCCTGGGATGTCAGCGAGGCCGATATCCAGGCGTTTGCGCCGCGGGGCATCATCCTCTCGGGCGGGCCGGAGTCCGTCACTCTGACCGAGCCGCCGCGGGCGCCGGATCTCGTATTCGAGATGGGCGTGCCGGTGCTGGGCATCTGTTACGGCATGCAGACCATGGCGGCCCAGCTCGGCGGGGAAGTGGCCAGCCACAGCCGTCGTGAATTCGGCTACGCCCAGGTCGCCGTCGGCGCGGACTCGCGCCTTCTGGAAGATATCGAAGATCATGCCGACGGCGGCGGTCACGGGCTGCTTGACGTATGGATGAGCCACGGCGATCGGGTCGAGCGGTTGCCGCCGGGTTTCACGGCGATCGCTTCCACCGACAGCGCGCCGCTGGCCGGGATGGAAGACAGCGGTCGCGGCTTCTACGGCCTGCAATTCCATCCGGAGGTGACTCACACCCGTCAGGGACAGCGGGTGCTGGACCGGTTTATCCACGAGATCTGTGGCTGCGCATCGGACTGGAACGCCGGCAACATCATCGACGACAGCATCGCCCGGGTGCGGGAACAGGTCGGCGGAGACCAGGTCCTGCTGGGTCTGTCAGGCGGGGTGGATTCCTCGGTGGTGGCGGCGCTGCTGCACCGGGCCATCGGCGATCAGCTGACCTGCGTTTTCGTGGATCACGGCCTGTTGCGCAAGGACGAGGGGGACCAGGTGATGGCCACTTTCGGCCGGCACATGGGCATCAAGGTGATCCGGGTGGACGCCGAACAACGCTTCCTGTCGGCCCTGGAAGGCATCGAGGACCCGGAACAGAAGCGCAAGATCATCGGTGGCAAATTCATCGAGGTCTTCGATGAGGAGGCCGGCCGCCTGGACGGCATCCGCTGGCTGGCCCAGGGCACGATCTATCCGGACGTGATCGAATCGGCCGGGGCATCCACCGGTAAGGCCCACGTGATCAAGTCCCATCACAACGTCGGCGGGCTGCCCGAGCAGATGAACATGTCGCTGGTGGAGCCGTTACGGGAGTTGTTCAAGGACGAGGTGCGCAAGATCGGCCTCGAGCTGGGCCTGCCCTACGACATGGTCTACCGCCATCCTTTCCCCGGACCCGGCCTCGGCGTCCGCATCCTCGGTGCGGTGAACAAAGTCTATGCCGAACTCCTGCGCGAGGCTGATGCGATCTTTATCGAGGAGCTTCACCGGCACGGACTGTATGAAAAAGTCAGCCAGGCTTTTGCGGTGTTCCTGCCGGTCAAGTCTGTCGGCGTCATGGGCGACGGGCGTCGCTACGATTACGTGATCGCGCTGAGAGCCGTGGAGACCATCGATTTCATGACCGCCCGCTGGGCGCATCTGCCGTACGAGTTCCTGGATCTCGTGTCGCGACGGATCATCAACGAGGTCGACGGCATCTCCCGCGTCACCTACGACATCTCCGGCAAGCCGCCGGCCACCATCGAGTGGGAGTAGGGCAGCAGGCGCTCAGTCGGCAGGCGGTGAGCTCGATGCCTGCGGCGAGCCGCCGAAGGTCCTGGCGATCCATTGCTCGATCGCTTGGCGTACGGCGTCCGGTGTCTCCGTGAGCGGCCAGTGGTTCGCTTCCAGCATGACGACCTCGCTGTTAGGAAAGCGCGCCGCTTCGGCGCGGTTGACGTCGAGGTCGGCGACGGTCGTGCCACCGGAGATCAACACCAGCACCGGGACATCGATGTCCGCGGGGTCGGGCAGTGGACTGACGGTCGCGAGTCCCTGTCGCAGGTAATTACCCGTCGGCATGTGGCGCAGGATGGGGCCGAGCGCCGCGTAGCGTTTCGAAATCTCCTCGAAGGATTCGGGGCCCGCGATCGCCCGGCGCGTTTCCTCGTCAAGCTCGCGCAGGTCGCGATCGGTGATGTGGCGCCGGTGCACGCCGATGGCGTTCAGCGCGCGGATCACGCCGGCCAGAGCCTGGAAGAACCAGCGATAGCGGCGGATAAAGAGCTGCACGCCCTGCAGGGCGCTCTGGAAGACCGGGTCGATGAGCACGAGCCCGCGCACAGCTTCGGGGTTTCTTTGTGCGAAGTGCACGGCGATCTGCGCGCCGAGGCTGTGTCCGACGACCACGGCGCCGGATGCGCCCTCGGCATCCAGTACATCCGCCAGGTCGGCGCACCAGATCGGTATGCTCAGTCGGCCGCGGGTCATGGATGCGCCGTTCCCGCGCATGTCCGGGAATATTACGTTCCAGTTCCGGCTCAGCGTCGTCTGCTCCACGAACTCCGACCAGCGAGTGTGATTGCTGGCGGCGCCGTGGATCAG
>CBDTYJ010000131.1:0-7520 GCA_965364575.1 uncultured Gammaproteobacteria bacterium | reverse complement strand
GGACATGACGAGACGGGGGCTGTGGAGATCGGCCATCGCCGGCGGCGTGGCCAACATCTGGGGGAACACGCCCGACGGAGGGCCTTACTCCGATCCATACGCCAACAAGGCGCAGATTCGTCTGTATCGGGACACGATCGACGAGTACTTCGAGCGAGGGATGTCCACACGCGACGACCTCGTGAGTGCCGGCCATTGCCTTGAAGCCGCCACCCACTACCTCTGCTACGCGGAAGACGTCAGTGAGGTGTCCCTGAACCCGGGCGATGATCCCCCGGCGTCGATTCTTCTGATCGACACCCGAACCGGCGCGAGATCGAGCACAAAGCAGCCCAAAATTGGTCCACTGCCCTTAAGCCACGAATCGGACTGGGCCATAATCGTGAGCCGGGCGGCCGGCAACGGCCAGGGAGAGTGACGCAGGCGTTACGGAATGTTACAGCGCGCTCTCGTCAGCGGAATTCTCCGGCATCCACAGGTAGGCCGCAAGCCGTCCGTCGAGGCTGGTGAACTTCAGCTCGGCCCGCGGATCGCGCATCACCGCCTCTTCCCATGGATACTGCCACGAATACTGGTCGGTGCGGATCAGCAGCCACGCCTTCCGACCGCGAGCCTCGAGATAGGCCCATGCCTGCTCAGGTTCGAACAGGAGATCGGCGCCGGTCCAGGTTTCCTTGCGGCCTTCGCAGCTCATGCTCGTCCTGAATTCGATGTTGTTCCGGGGCAGATAGAAGGCATCCAGCCGGGCCAGATGATAGGCGGACGGCTGAGCCGTCGTCACGATCAGGTCGGAAGGCGTGACATGAGCATTGATGTATTGCGCCGGGCTCCGGAAGTCCAGCCGGCGCCAGAAGGCACGGCCCGTGTCTTCCTCGTATATCGTCCGGAAATGCACGTCCGGCGAGTCGATGTGCCGGAGGTGGCGCCAGGAGAAATCATCTGCCGTGACCAGCACGACAGCCACGAACACGAGCCACGCTGGCGCCCGGATTCTTTCGGGCAGCAGCCTGCCGAAGATCTGATGGAGGCTGGAGCAGATCAACAGCCAGAACAGAGGATAGAGGAATACGAAGGTATATCGGATCGATTTATAGGGCTGATAAGCAGCCGCCACCATCAGGACGAGCAGAATCATCACCGCCAGGACAGTCTTCTCCGAGCGCGACAGGGGCAGCTTGAGAAAGAGCCGCAATGCCAGCGACGTCCCGAGAGCCGCGACAATCACGACCATCGTCGCAGGCAAACCGCCCCACCAGGGCTGCAGCAGTTTCGAATAGACCAGCGGGTAGTCGAGAAATCCCCGCAAGACTCCCAGAGGACGGTCCTCGAATCCGGGCGACGTAGCCACCAGAGTCACCCAGAATGTTGTCCACAAAAGGATCAGCAGTCCACCCCACCGCCCCGTGGCATCAAGCCAGGCCCGGGGCCGAGTCCAGCCCAGCGCCCAGGCCACAACCGGAAGAAGCGCCAGCAGAAGGAACTGATGAAAGGCCAGCAGCATGCCAACGACGCCGCGGATCAGTACGCCTTCGACCATTTTCGATTCGGCGTTTCTGCGCGCGACCCAGATCGCGCTCGCCACCACAAGCACCGCGAATACCAGCATCCATAGACCGCCGCGATCGAGCCAGGGCCATAGGTCCCCTGGCAATTCCAGGGGACCGATTCGCGGGCGGCCGCCAGCCGGTGATCCGGACTGCAAGCCCGCGGGCAGCCGGTCCGTGCCCAGCGACCGCCAGTCCTGGGACATGTAGAAACCGGCCACGGCGAGCAGGCCCGTGATCAGAAGGCCTGCGCGGAACCGCTGCTCGCGCGGGGCGGAGAACCAGAGCAAGGCATTGAGCGCAACCAACATGGCGCCGCCCTCGTGGATGAACAGCGCGATCCCCGAGACGGCGACGCAGGCCAGCAACCGTCGCCAGGTATAGCGCTCGACGCAGGCCAGGAAGCAGTAAAGATACGCAAGGAACGCCGACGCGAAGGGCCCATACATGCGTAGATAGCGCGCCGTCTCGATCTCCCATACGGAGAGGGCCAGAATCGCGGCGCACACGAGCCCCGCAAGGGGCGATGCCAGCCGCCGGCCCAACAGGTAGGCGAAGAACAGCGCGGGCAGGCTCAGGATCGACGATACCCAGCGCCAGAGGGTCTCGTCCGCGTGTCCGGAGACGACACTGACCCCGGCCAGAAGATAGTGATACAGCAGACCGCGGACGTAATAGCCGCCGCAGGGGAACCGGGGCGTCCCATGCTCGAGGATGTAACTGATCGCTGCCGCGGTATGGAACTCGTCTGCGGCCAGCCCGAAAGCACCCACCCCCACGAAGCGGTAAACGACGCCCAAGGCGATCATCGCCAGCAACAGGACGGTGAGCCAAAGTGGCCCGCCCTTCCGGGACACTGCGCCGCGATCCCCGGTCATACAGCGTCGGGACCCGCCGTAGCCGGCCCCGCCTCGTAGCCCAACTCGGTCAGCAGCGGAGACAGATAATCATCCAGATGCTGCTGCTGTGCCGGCGTGAGATCATGCCGCCACTTGTCATTCTGGCTTCTGAAGCTCATCCGCGACACCGCTTCGAAAAACGCCGGCGTGTCCGCCTCGGGCAAGCCGGTGAATGCCATCACCTGACCCAGGACGGCTTCGGGCCGATCACAGAAGGCTTCGTAATGGATCTCCGTATAGCGGTCCGGGCCGATACGATCGCCGGCCGTTCTGAAGGCGCGCATTCTGTTTTCCCATCCGATGGCGGCCAACACCACGAAAGACCAGCCTGAAGCTTCCCAGCGAGCCGATTGTTCTTCGCTGAGTTCTCCGCGGGTCCAGTTGGACGGTCCCGACCAGCCTTCGAAGTAAGGCGCGGCGATGCTGGAATTGACGACGGCCCGGCCGTCCCGGATCACGTGGACGAAGCGCGCGTCGGGGAAAGCTTCGCCCAGCAGCCCGATCCGCGGCCAGCCCGTGATCTTGGCCAGGAACCGCCGGCCCTTCGGGTTGGCCAGTTCGACGGCCCGGCGCATAGCCCGGGCCGATTTGGGGGTGAGGTCCGATGCCAGCAGGTCCCTAAACGGCGTGGAGAAGCCCGGACAATAGGCCTCCCAAAATCGATAAGGCTCGGCGGGATAGAGGTGCTTATTCATGATCTTGCCGACCAGGCCGCGCCTGGCAAGCCCCACGAGGCGAGCGTTAAGGGCCGGTCTCCGGGGGTACTTGTGGACGTATTGACTGAGCCAGCCCAGCGCCGGATGAAGACTCAGCACGTCGTGGAACATGGTGCTGCCACAGCGCCCGGTACCCACGATGAAGATCGGGCCGTTGTCGCTCACCTCTCCTCTCCTTTGTGCATCAGGTCGTAGGTCCGGTAAAGGAACCGTCTTAGCCGACCGCGGACGAGCTGGACGGACCTCAGTCTGGCGGCCTCCGTTCCGAGTCGGGCCTTATAAAGCTCGTGTTGTCCCCCACCTGCCAGCAGGTCGTAGCTGTCGACGGCGGGATCCCTGCAGGATTCCTCGATGGCATAACCGAAATGGATCAGTCCCAGGGAACCCTTGAAGCCTTCCAGATCGGGACTGAAACCCTGCTGCAGGTTATATCGACGCCGCCCGGCAATCAGGTCATAGATCACAGATACGGGCTCCCCGTCCACCTGGATCACGGACAGCCTGAGCTTGCCCCGCTCCGCGGCATCGGCCGCCAACTCCCTGTGAAACACGAACCTGTCGCCGGTGAAGACCGGGCTGCCCCAGCGCAGGGCGTGCAGCGAATTAAGCAGCTCGAGGCCGTCGTCCACCTCGAAGGGACCGGCATCGCGGACCGAGATCTCGCCCAGCCGGGCCAGCCGCTTGCGGCCGTGATAGAGGGCGCGCCGGGTGCTCGATCCCAGCGACGCCAGATAGTCCTCGAATTCCCGATCGGTTCGGACGAACCGCGTCTCGTCCACGCCGGGCTCGGTGAGCTCGCGCATATAACTGGCCGACGAGAGCCCGGCGATCAGGCCACGCACCGCCGGACTGCCGGCCGGCGCGTCCTGGACCAGGTATTCCTCCCAGTCCCTGTGATTCTTCAGCCAGGCCACGAGGGCGGCGCAGGCAGGCTCTTCCCAGTCCGGATCGACGAGCAGGTCCAGGTACTCCGTGCGCATGGCGGCGGGCCCCTGGAACAGGTGGCCGAGGAGCTGCAGCCGCCGCGTCGGCCAGTACCGCCTCGCCTTGGCGGCCCATTCGATTAGCGGGAAGATACCCACAACCTGTCCGTCCCCGGTCTCCGCGCGGAGGAACCGGGGGTCCACATCATTGGCGCGCCCGAAATGGTGCCACCACCGCCACTGCCAGTCCCAGGACATGAACAGGGCATCAAAATCGCCGGATGCTCTGATCTTTTCCCAATCCGCAGTGATCTGAGAGAATTCCTGCTCGGAAACGGGCGATAACGTGACCCCGGGCGCCACCTCCCTGGCCATCGAGAGAATCTCGCCGTCGGAATCTCCGTCCATCAGGAACCAGCCGGCAGACGGGTCCGAAAGGCTGCCGTTCACATCCCGGACGAAGAATCCCGCGGAACCACCTCGCGTCGGCCAGGCCCCGAGGCGCTCCATGGCCGCGTGGAATTCAGGATCGGTTGTGACGGTCGTGATCCGGGAAGCCTCCGGATAGGTCTCCAGCAGCTTCCTGATCAAGGCGAGCTTGACAGGCTTTCCTCGTGCCGGCCCGACATAGTCGACGATGCGTACCCCGTCTCCGTCCCGACGGACCACCAGCAGGGCCTGTGGTTCGTCGCCGGAGCGCATCGTCAGGTAGCGGTACTCGGCGCCGGGGAACGCCCCGTATCGCCACTGCATGTACTCGGCGTCCCGGACCACGGTCCGCCGGTAACCGCTCCCGTGCGCGGACCAGAGCGCGTCGATCTCCGATGACGCCGGCAGCACCTCGCGCCACTCGAATTGCCCGCTGCGTGACGATCCCCCTTCCCTGACCACTCCGAACGCGCGCGCGGTCGCCTGTAACGCGGCCAGCAGCCGGCCCCGGAGCTCACGGGGCCGGATGAACAGGACGTGCTGCCGGGGGCCCACCCCCTCGATCCAGCCGCAACGTGGCAGGACCTTGGCGGCAGCCTGACTGGTCCCCTTCGCCATGATAAGCGGGCACTCCCGGTCCAGCGCCTTTTTCAGCAGCCGGCCGACACCGCTGCGCCGATGCGGGCGATCGACGACGAAGTCACAACTCCAGGCAGCGTTAAGTACTCCGAGTTCCGTCTGCACCCGGATCGGCATGAGTCCGTTGAAGCCAACCACCTGGCCTCCCATCTCCGCCACGACCGGGCGAGGCGCATCCGCCCGTTGCCCCGGGTATTCGAACTGCCAGTCCCAGGCGGGGCGCTTGAACCATCCGTTCCGAAGGAGCCTTACGATCGCGCCGACATCCCCGGTGGCCAGGCCTCTGCATCGGACCGGTGCATGCGACGGCTCCGTAGACATCACCCGCCGCCTATCGCCCATCCCCGGAGCGTCCTTCCCCGTCCGGGTCCTCGGACGGCGTCTTTCGCCAGGGAGACACGACGACCGCGTAAAGCGCCCGCCAGCTCAGGGAACTGGACGGGTCCAGCACGATCGTCCTGAGCGCAAGATCCAGTCCCCGAGCAATCGCGCCCGACCCGGCGAAACTCCTGGCGAAGCGCGTATAAAGCCGTGCCTTCACCGCCCTGTATTCGCGCGGACGCATCAGGCCCGGATTGCTCTCGAAAAAGGCATCTATGGATCGTCGGTTGGCATCGAAGATCCGGCCGAAATTGTGCGTCACCCGGTCTCCCTCGATGCGGTATTGGGTGACGACTCCCGGCAGGAACTGGAACGTACAATCCGGGCTCAGGCGCAACCACAGGTCGTAATCCTCTCCCCCCCGCAGCGCCTCGTCGAAGCCTCCGATGGCGATCAGGCGCTCCCGCCTGACGACCGAGGTGTTGAAGTTGATAAAGTTCTTGGTCAGCAGGGGACGCCATACCGTTCCGGAGTGCCGCTCTCGGACGGGACTCGGCCAGGTTGAACCGTCCGAGCCCAGCCGCTCGGTCTCTCCATAGACCACATCCACCTCGGGATGGTCGGCCAGGAACCGCATCTGTCTTTCGAGTTTGTCGGGCAACCAGCGATTGTCCGAGTCCAGGAATGCGATCAACGGCGCGCGGGCGTGGCGCAGCCCAAGATTGCGGGCCGCGGACTGCCCTCGGTTCTCCTGTCTGACGTAGCGGATCCTCTTGTCTGCAAGAAAACCGTCCATGACAGTCCGGGTGTCATCCGTGGAGCCATCATCGACGACCAGCAGCTCCCAGTCCTCAAAGGTCTGCCGCTGGACGCTGCCGATCGCATCCGCAAGCAGCTGCGCGCGGTTATACGTAGGCACAATAATGGACACTGCCGGAGACATCAGAGCGACTCCCTTCCGTACGCCCGCGCATCAACACGGTCAGTGGGGCTGAAAAAACCCGGCTCGTCGAATCTCACTGACTCAAACCTGAAGGCGACAGGCATCGCACCAAAGTAATTCATCACATCAATACAACCGGAACTCATCACGTCTCACGACCTTTTGCCCAGCAGCCGCCACACCAGGCGTCGGACATCCGCCCCGGTGCCGACGAGATAGAGCGCCGCGAAGACCACCGACATCAGCCCCGCATTGGCGAAAATCCCGAGGTATCCGTCGGTCGGGAGATGCACGCTCAACCAGGCGTGGGCCAGCCAGGCGCCCGCACCGGGGATGATACATGGCAGCAAGACCCGTCTCACGTAGGTCCAAACGTCCCGCTCCAGCACCGACACCGTCGCCCTGAGTACCGGAATCACGACGGTGAGGCCGGCCACCACGAGGCCGGCGGCCACACCCTCAAGGCCGATCAGCTTGGATCCGACGGTGCAGGCCGCGATGCCCACGGCGGCCCGGATGGGATAGAGACGGGCGAAGATCCCGTGGCGATTCATGGCGGTCAGCAGCTTGCTGTCCAGAGGATTCATGTTCCACAGCCACAGGTGCATCGCCAGCAAGCCCACCAGGCTGCGAGCCCGCTCGCCATATTCCGGCCCGACCCAGACCGAGATGAAGTCCGGACCGAGAGCCGTGATTCCCAATGCAGCGAGCGTGCTCATCGCCACGATCAGGGAGGTCACCGGGAAAAACACCTTCCTCGCCTGGCTGATATCGCCCTTGGCCGTCATGTCCGCGAACATGGGCATGAAGACGATGGTCACGTGCAGGACGAGATTCTGGATGTGCTTGGCCAGGGATCTCGGCAATGCGAAGAACACGACCTGCGCGGCGCCAAGGGTGAGCCCGATGATCAGATTCGGGAAGCTGGACAGGAGCGTGCCGGATGCGCCCTGGATGAAGGACTTACCGCCGAAGATCACGAGTTCCTTCAGCCTGTCCTTGCGGATCATGGCCGGCCGCCAGCGGATGTCGCCCATCCCTGACCGGCGGACGAGAACCTGGTAGATGAGAAACTTGATGCAGATTCCCACGGAGTTCAGACCGGC
>CBDTYJ010000130.1:0-7626 GCA_965364575.1 uncultured Gammaproteobacteria bacterium | reverse complement strand
GCCATCAGCTCTTCGTGGCTGAGGTGCGCCTTGGGCAGGAAGTCGTCGGCGCCGGCGCGGATGGCATCGACCGCAGCCGATTGATCGCCCTGGGGCGTCATGAAGATCACCGGGGGACAGCCGGGGCGGCGCTTGAGTTCCTTGAGCAGCCCCATGCCGGTGCCGCCGGACCAGCGGTGATCGAGAAGGATAATGTCGCAGCTCGACGGCGACAGACCCTCGGGCAGGGGCGGGCCTCCTGACGGATCATGGCCGATGACCTCCGCCTCGCTCCATTCCGCTGTCAGGTGATGCCCCAGCCAGTCCCGGAACTCCGCGTGGTCGTCGATGATGAGAAATCGGATGCTCAAGCTTCCCCCCCCTGGCGACGCCGGTGCAAGTCTACCTGCTTCCGGCGCTCAGGCCGATAACCAGATCCGTCACGTTGGTGCCGGTCGGCCCGGTCGAGATCAGATCGCCGCTGGCTTCCAGGAAGACGCCAGCGTCGGCGCCGGCCAGCGAACGCGCCGGGTCGAGGCCGACGGCTTCTCCCCGGGCGATCGTGCCGCCGTCGACCAGGCCGCCCGCATCGCTGCTGTTTCCATCGCTGCCGTCGGTGGCCGCGCACAGGATCAAGAGTCCGCTTCGACCCGCAATCTGCTGCGCGCAACACAACGCCAGATGTTGATTCCGGCCACCCCTGCCTGGCACCGGCGGCAGTTTCGGCGTCGTCTCGCCACCCCATAGGTGGACCGTCGCGGGACCGGCGACGACAGCTCCGACGGCATCGACGATCCGCCGGGCGGCCTGCGCCGGATCACCCCGGAGACGCGTCTCGTGCCGGACGACCCGTAGTCCGGCTGCCCTGGCGGCCTTCTCGCAGGCGTCGAGCGCCTGTCCCAGATCAGCGACGATCAGATGTTCTACCGTGTTTCCCTCGGGCACGTTGGTGGGAGATGATCCCGACATCTCGGTCAACCAGTCAGGCAGGTCTGCTGGCAGTGCCGCAGCCGACGGCGATAACAAGCCGGAACCGATATCCGCCGGATCATCACCGGGGACGTCGGAGATGTAACAGGCCGTGACCCGATGACCTCTCAGGGCGGCGGCCAGCCCGCCTCCCTTGATCCGGGACAAGCGTCGCCGGACAGCATTGACCGATCTGATATCCAGTCCACTGGCCAGCAACCACCGGTTGGCCCGCTCGAGTTCAGCCAGACCGAGGCCGGCCGGAAGCACCTCCACCAGGCTGGAGGCACCGCCTGATATCAGGCATATGACCTCCCGGCCGGGTTCGATGCCGTGGGCGAATTCCAGCAGCGCAGAGCCGCTATCCAGACTGCTCCGGTCGGGCACCGGATGGCCGCTCTCGATCGTCCGCAGCCGATGATCGGCGCCGAGCGCCGGATCCGCGTAACCCCGCCGCGTGATGATCAGCCCGCGCTGCAGTTCCGGGCCCCGGACTTTCAGCAGGCCACGGGTCATGGCGCAGGCCGACTTGCCGATGGCGATCAGATCGAAGATTCCGGAACGGCCAACGGCCGCAGCCGACCGGGCCGTGCAGGTTTCGCCATCCACCGCCGCCAGGCCGGTCTCGAGAATCTCCAGCAGCCGCCTGCGGGACAAGGCCCGGCCCTGGTTCAGGCCTGGACGCCGCTTTTGGCCGTGGGCAGGGCGGTGACTTTGGATTCCCTGGCCTGTTTGGCGGAATCCGCTCGATCGATTTCGATGCGCCGAAGGTACTCCTCGGTGACGTCGCCGGTGACGTATTGGCCGGAGAAACAGGACGTGTCGAATTCCTCGATGCGTGCGTTCTCGTGACTGACCGAGCGGATCAGGTCTTCCAGGGTCTGGTAGACCAGCCAGTCGGCACCGATGATCTGGGCCACCTGTTCCTCACTCCGATCATGGGCGACGAGCTCCCGGGCCGCGGGCATGTCGATGCCGTAGACGTTGGGGTAACGGACCGGCGGCGCAGCCGAGGCGAAATAGACTTTATTGGCGCCCGCTTCCCTGGCCATCTCGATAATCTGACGCGAAGTGGTGCCGCGGACGATGGAGTCATCCACCAGCAACACGTTCTTGCCCCGGAATTCCAGGTCGATCGCGTTCAGTTTCCGGCGCACGGATTTCTCGCGCATGGCCTGGCCGGGCATGATGAACGTGCGCCCGATGTAGCGGTTCTTGATAAAGCCCTCCCGGTATTTGACCCCGAGCCGATGGGCCAGCGGAAGCGCGCTCGTGCGGCTGGTGTCCGGGACCGGGATGACGACGTCGATGTCATGGTCCGGGCGCAGGGACAGGATCCGGTCGGCCAGTGCTTCACCCATCCGCAGCCGTGCCTTGTATACCGAGATATTGTCCAGGATCGAGTCCGGCCGGGCGAAGTACACGTACTCGAAGATGCACGGCGTGTGCCGGACCGGAGGCACGCACTGGCGCGTGTGCAGGCCACTGTGGCCGTCGATCAGGACTGCCTCGCCCGGCTCCACGTCGCGCAGCAGGTCAAAGCCGAGCGCGTCCAGCGCGACGCTCTCGGAGGCGATCATGTGCTCATCGCCGGCGGCGGTGCGACGGCGGCCGATGACCAGGGGACGGATGCCGTAGGGATCCCTGAAGCCCACGACCCCGAGATGCATGATCAACGCCGCCACTGCGTAACCGCCGCGACAGCGGCCATGCAGGGTGGTCACCGCCGCGAAGACCTCCTCCGGTCCTGGCTCGCCCCCCTTGCAGGCCTGCTCCAGCTCGTGAGCCAGTACGTTGAGCAGGACTTCAGAGTCCGAGCCGGTGTTCAGATGCCGGCGGTCCTCGTTCTTGACCAGTTCGGTGAGCTGTTCTGCATTGGTCAGATTGCCATTGTGCGCAAGGCAGATGCCGAACGGGGAATTGACGTAAAACGGCTGCGCCTCGTCCCGGCTGCTGCAGCCGGCAGTGGGATAGCGCACGTGACCGATACCCATAGGGCCGGTCAGCTTGAGCATGTGCCGCTGCTGGAAGACGTCGCGCACCAGGCCGTTGCGTTTGCGGATGTGGAAGCGATCGTCCGCGGTGACGATGCCTGCCGCATCCTGTCCGCGATGCTGGAGCACCGTCAGCGCATCGTAGATCGACTGATTTACGGACTCCCGACTCACCATGCCAACCAGCCCACACATATCCCGATCCCCTGCCTATTTGGCGTCTTGCGGCGTCAGTGACTCAACCGCCGGCTGTACCGCCTTGTCCAGTTGTTCGATTCCGGCATGGAAGTTCGCCAGCAGCCAGTCCGCGACCGGCTGGCCGAGCGGCACCAGCCGGGACTGCTCCCACCACGGCTCCCGATCCAGTTCCATCAGCTGGAATACCAGCACCATGATCCCCACTAGGAGCACACCCCGCGCTGCCCCGAACGCCAGGCCCAGTACGCGGTCGGTGCCGCTGAGGCCGGTCTTGGCGACCAGGACCCCGATCAGATAGTTGAGCAGGCCGCCGGCGATCAGAACGAGCAGGAAGGTGAGGAGGCGCGCCGCCCACAACCTGAGGGCTTCGGAGCTGACCGACCCGAGCATAGGCTCCAGCAGCTGGGAATAATTCAAGGCGACCCACAGCGCGAGGATCCAGGTCACCAGGGACAGGGCTTCCTTGAAGAAACCGCGAAAGATCCCGATGACGACGGATACCAGGAAGGCGGCGACGATGATGTAGTCGATGGTTAGCATCTGTCTCCGGACGGGCGCCGCGATTCTAGCAGAGCTTCGCATCGGCGGCGCCGGCTAATCACCGACCTGCACCACGCGACCCGGATAACCGGCTTTCCCCAGTCGTGCGGCCAGCGACTCCGCTGCGGGCCGGTCGTCGACCGGGCCCACCCGGACCCGATGCATGGTGCCGCTGTCGGTCACGAGCCGCGCCTGGAAGGTTTCGAATCCGGCCGATTTGAGCCGGCTCTGGAGCCTCTTGGCATTGTCCTCGCTCGAGAAACTGCCAACCTGGACGGCCCAATCCCCGGCCGGCGGAGCGGCCTTGGCCGGCGCCGGGGGCGCGGGTGGCGGCGCCGCGGACTTGTCGGGAGCGACCGGCGGCTCGCTTGAGGCTGCATCGTCGTTGACGGTTTCGGGCGCCTGTACCTCCGCCTTGGGCTTGGCGGCGGAGTCGCTGCTGGTTTCGGCTGCCGCGGATGAAGGGGGCGGACCGGGTTCGGGCGCGGAAGCCGTTGGCGCAACCGCATCGGGGGTAGACCGGATTATATTGCCCGTAGACTTGGTAGCCGGTCGCTCGGCCGGCACGTCGAGCCGGATGGTGTGAGTCCGGCGGCCGTCGTCCGGGGCCGGCAGCTCGAGCCCAACGGTTACGGGCGGCCGCTCGTCGGGACCGTCCAGAAGCTGCGGGATGAACAGGATGCCGGCCACGACCAGCACGGCTGCTCCTACCAGGCGCTCTTTCAGCTGCGGATCCATCAGCTTGGAGTGTGACTCTCCGGGCGTCCCCCGGGGTAACCGGCGGCTGCAGAGTATACCCCAAGGCTCTCCAGCACCGGACCGACCAGATAGAACGATCCGAACGCCAGCACCCGGTCTCCGGGCCTCGCGTTTGCCCGCGCCAGGGCTACCGCCTCATCGACAGATTCCGCCTCGCGCAGTAAGTCGGCGCCCGCCCCTGCCGCCTGGGTGGCGATCTCGCCGGCGGTGGCCCCTCGATCTCCGGGCAGGCCGGTGACGATCCACTCGTCCACGTCATCGGCCATGACCTCCACGACGCCGCCGATATCCTTGTCCGCCAGCATGCCGAATACCGCGATAGTGCGGCCGGCAGCATCCCGGGTTTTCAGGTAAGCGGCCAGAGCCGCGGCCCCGTCCGGATTATGGGCCAGGTCGACGATCCATTCCGGATCGCCCGGTAGCACCTGCAGGCGGCCGGTCAACGTTACCCGGGCCAGGCCCCTGGCCACCTGTTGCGGTCGTTCAAGCCAGGTCCGATCGAGCTGGCTAAGGGCCTCGAGGGCGCAGCTGGCATTGTCGATCAGCGGCCCGGCCAGGCGCTCGCCCGGCAGCATGGGGATATGTCCGTGGGTGCCGCTGAAACTCCAGTGGTCACCTTCCCGGCGGTGTTCGAAATCCTGCCCCAGCCGGAGCGTGGGCACGTCCAGATCCGCGGCCCGCTTGAGGACCGAGCCGGGAGGATCCCGATCACCCAGGACAAGCGGTCGCCCGGACCGCAGGATACCGGCCTTCTCACGGCCGATGGCGTCCCGGTCTGCGCCGAGCCAGGCCTGATGATCGAGCGCGATCGAGGTGATGACCGCGACATCGGCATCGATCAGGTTGACCGCGTCGAGGCGACCGCCCATGCCCACTTCCAGCACCGCGACCGCCGGGCCCCGGCGCGCGATGAGAGTCAGCGCAGCAAGGGTGCCGTATTCGAAATAGGTCAATCCGGTATCTCGCCTGGCCGACTCTACCTCCTGGAAGGCCTCTATCAGCTCCCGGTCGCTGACCGGTGCCCCGTCGACGCGCACACGCTCGTTGTATCGGAACAGGTGGGGCGACGTGAAACTGGCGACGCTGACGCCGAGCGCACCGAGCACGCTCTCGATGACGGCCACCGTACTGCCCTTGCCGTTGGTCCCGGCGACGGTGATGACCGCCGTATCCTCCCTCAGCGGCTGCAGCCGCCGGTACACGCCCCGCGGCCGGGCGAGGCCAAGCTCTATGGCGCGAGGGTGCAGGGTCTCCTGCCAGCTTAGCCAGCTGTCAAGATCGGTGAATTTCGGCACGCGGGGCGTCCGCTGTCAGGATTCCGGATGGGGATTCCGGGTCAGGATGGCCAGCACCGACGCCAGCCGCTCACGCATCTCCCGACGGTCCACGATCATGTCCAGGGCGCCGTGTTCGAGCAGGAACTCGCTGCGCTGGAAACCCTCGGGCAGGGTCTCGCCGACCGTCTGCTGGATCACCCTTGGGCCCGCAAAGCCGATCAGAGCCCGGGGCTCGGCGACGTTGATATCGCCGAGCATGGCGAGGCTGGCAGAGACGCCGCCGGTGGTGGGATCCGTCATCACCGATACGAACGGCACGCCCGCATCGGCGAGGCGGGCCAGCGCCGCGCTGGTCTTGGACATCTGCATCAGGGAGAACAGGCCCTCCTGCATCCGGGCGCCACCGCTGGCGGAAAAACATACCAGCGGGACCCGGCTGGCCAGGGCCGAGTTGGCTGCGCGCACGAAACGCTCGCCGACGACCGAGCCCATGGATCCGCCCATAAAACTGAACTCGAATGCGCAGGCCACGACCGGCATGCCCAGGAGCTTCCCGCTCATGGCGACGAGGGCGTCTGTCTCGCCGGTCGCCCGTGCCGCCTGACTGAGCCGGTCCCGGTAGCGTTTACTGTCCTTGAAACGCAGGGGATCTTCCGGCTGCAGCTTGGGAGCGATCTCGATCTGCTCCCCCTGATCCAGAAATGTGGCCAACCTCGTACGGGCTCCGATGCGCATGTGGTGATTGCACTTGGGGCAGACGTAGATGTTGCGCTCGACCTCGTTGCGGTACAGCACCGATCCGCAAGCCTCGCATTTGGTCCAGAGGCCCTCCGGGACCGAACGCGAGCGGCGCTGGGTCTTGATCTTCGAGGGCATCAGCTTGTCGAACCAGTTCATGACGGATGTCTCCAGGACCCGCTGCAGTCCAGCTAAACGTCAATGATCACGCATCATAGCGCATGAGCCGGTCAGTCGCTGAACCCGCCAGCGGAGATCATCATCGGGTCCGGCGCTCTTCCAGGCCGCGCCGTGAAGTCCGGATATTCGACACGCATCAGGTACAGGCCGCAGGCCGCCGCGGTAGCGCCGGCATGCCGGCGATCGGCCCCGCGGAGGACTTGCTCGACCCACTCGGGCCCGGCATCGCCACGGCCGACGACGACCAGTGTGCCGACGATGTTCCGCACCATGTGGTGCAGGAAGGCATTGGCGGATACGTCGAATCGGATCAGCGCCCCTGCTCTGGCGACAGAGATGTGACTGATGGTGCGCACCGCAGTTTTCGCCTGGCATTCGGCGGCCCGGAAGGCGGAAAAGTCGTGCTCCCCGAGCAGCGCTGCGGCCGCTTCCTGCATCGGCGCCAGGTCCAGCGGCCGGCGTACCCACCAGGCACGATAACGCAACAGGGCCGAGCGCAGGGGCGAGTTGAATATCCAGAATCGATAGCTGCGGGAACAGGCGGAAAAACGCGCATGGAAGCCGGTGGGCGCCGGTCGCATCCAGACGACGTTGACGTCTCCGGGCAGATTGCTGTTGACCCCCATCGTCCAGGCCCGGTCGGGCCGCTGCCGCACGGTATCGAAGTGGACGACCTGCTCGACCGCATGCACCCCGGCGTCCGTGCGGCCGGCGCAGACCAGTTTCACCGGATGATCGGCGACTTCGGAGACGGCCCGCTCGAGCACGCCCTGTACGGTGCGGGCGCCGGCCTGGGACTGCCAGCCCGAGAATGCAGTGCCCTCGTATTCGATACCCAGCACCCGGCGCATGGTTTCAGATCAGAGTCAGGCCGAGGATCAGCGCGAGCGCCACGGCGAAAAGCAGCGCGTCGGCCCCGGTGATCCGTCCCACCGGCGGTAACTCCGCCGGCGTCACCGCCGCCCCATGGCCGGACTCGATATCCTCGATCA
>CBDTYJ010000129.1:0-7635 GCA_965364575.1 uncultured Gammaproteobacteria bacterium | reverse complement strand
ATCGGCGCTTACGCGGGTGGGCTGGCTTTCTTCTTCCAGGCCAGACGTCGCGTCGATTGACGGCCCATCGCGTCGCACGATAATTGCCCCGCCGGAACGACACAGAACTGATATCCACTAAGACCAATGGAACGATATAACATGGCCAGGCACCTTCCCTACCGCGCTACTACCTCCACCGGCAACCAGTTCGATTTCGAATTCCCGCTGCATGCCGAGACTGTCTCGGCTGTGCACGTCTCGAATCTGATGAGCGCCATACTTGCGGCCCTGGACCGGGAGATCAAACTCCACGGGCAGGTCGGCAACGGCGACGTCCTGCAGGCCGTCGCCATGGCCCTGGCCGTCCGTACCCGGATGCTGCCGGGCGACCCGGCGCAGCTTGACCCAACGGTTCAGGGGCTGCTGGCGACTGCCCTGTCCGCACCGGTTACGCCCGCGGAGGGCAATCTGCCCCCGGACCACGGAAGAGACGTACACTGACGCCGAGATCCACGGACATCCCCCATGCACGAGACTGAGGTGGCCAGGGATATACTGGATCTTTAGATCACCATCGCTGGGGCCGACTCAGGGAGCAGCTCGTTGACCGATTCCACCGACGATCACGACGGTCCCGAACGAGGATTCACCGCCGCGGAGATCGGCGCCATCGCCCATCTCTACCGGGCAGAGGTCGGCCGCAGCACCATGTGGCGGACCCGGCTGGATAACACCACCAACTGGGCCGTGGTCACCACCGGCATCGCCCTGTCCCTCAGCTACAGCGGACCCGACGCCTCGCCCCTGCCGCTGGTGCTGGTGCTGATCATCGTCGCCGTGTTCCTCGGCCTCGAGGCGCGCCGTTACCGCTACTTCAACGTCTGGCGGGCACGCTGTCGGCTAATGGAGACGGACTTCTATGCGCCGCTGCTGGCGGGCGACGGCGTGGTCCGGGATGGCGACTGGAACACCCTGTTGTCGAACGATCTGCGGCAGCCCAAGTTCCACGTCAGCTACCTGATCTCGATCGGGCGCCGCCTGCGCCGCAATTACGCCTACATCTTCGGCGTCAACGCCTTCGCCTACATCGGCAAGCTGGCCATCGATCCGACACCCCTGACCGGCATGGCGGAGTTCTTCGAGCGCGCCGCTATCGGCCCGGTTCCGGGCGCGGTCACGATCGCGCTGGGTCTGATGTTCCACGGCACCTGGCTGTCCATCGCCGTGTTCACCCTTCGCCACGAGCAAAGGAACCGGCGCAAGACCGCATTGATCGCGATCGGCTGACCGAGGTGCGGGCGTGGCGGTGGGCGCGGATTCTCAACCCGCCGCTGATCCGACGGCTCGTGCCGGACCGGGCTCTGAGCCCCTAGTCCACCCGTCCGCGCAGGCGCTCGCACAGAGACGAGAGATCCCCGATAGCGCCCTGCAGCCGGGCACGCGCATCGGGCAAGGTAAGATCCTGGGTCGTCAGGATGGGCAGTAATGCGTCCCGGGCGCCGGAGGCTTCCTTGCCCACCTGCATCGGGTCCATATCGGCGACACCGGCCAAGCCCCGCTCCAGGCGGAAGGTGTTCCTGCTAAGGGACCGCAACCGCCGCATCAGCCGCTGATTGATGCTTGCGTACTCCTCGAAATCGGAGCGAGGCATGAGATATCCGTTGCCCAGACGGACCAGGACCGAGTCCGGGTCATGGGTTCTGGCGAATACTTCCTCGATGCGGGAAAGTTCCTGCCGGATCAGGCGCAATTCATTCTCGAGCGCCCGGGTGTGTCTAAGGATCCTGGCGCGGACGCGCGACGGCAGCTGATAAAAGTGACGGTCGACCCGGTCGACGATCGTGATCGCGCCGCCCACGAGACCCACCACCGCGATGATGATCTCGATCCCGGGATCCACGAGGGCCTCGTCGCGGGCCCTCGCCGTGTGTCTTTCCGCAACGGGTTGCTGTTCAGCCATGCGGCACCGTTTACCCCTGCCATCCGTCGTTCGGCGCGCCGTTCGAGTATACGACGGGCGGCACCAGTTGCCACATTCCGGCGCGCTCGTTCAGCGGATCTGTTCCCGGATGCGCAGGCCGGGGCCCAACCCGTCATGACGGATCGGGAGCGAGATGCGACGAACCTCAAGCGGGGACCCATGACCAGGTCGCTGCGGACTATCGCCTCGACCGGCGAGTAGCTAGATTTAAGGCAGACGACGGTCCGACCCGGACCGCTATTGGAGCCTGGGTTGGGGAGCGATGCGGATGAAGGAACCGATGCTACTGCGTTCGAAAGTCTACCGGCTGCTGGACGCCAGCGAGCTGGCCTACCGGCCCGCGCGCATGATCAACAAATTGTTGATCTGGGTGATCGTGGCGAATGTGGCGGCGGCCACTATCGAGTCGAGCATCCAGATGGATGCAGCGTGGAGACGGGCCTTTTTTACATTCGAACTCCTGTCGGTTGCGGTCTTTTCCGTCGAATACGTCCTGCGGGTCTGGGTCAGCGTGGACAGTCCCGCCTTCCAGGGTCTTCCCCCCTGGCGGGCCCGCCTGCGGTACATGCGCACTCCGCTGGCACTGGTCGACTTCCTGGCCGTGGCGCCGTTCTATCTGTCCTTCCTCGTGCCGGTGGATATGCGGTATCTGCGGCTGTTCCGGTTGCTACGGCTGCTCAAGCTGTCCCACCACATGCAGGGTCTCGACATCTTCGGCCATGTCCTGCGCTCGGAGGCCAAGACCCTCGCAGCGGCGATTTTTACCATGCTCATCCTCGTGTTCATCGCAGCCAGCATGATGTTCTCGGTCGAACACCAGGCACAGCCGGAGGCGTTCGGCAGCGTGTTCCAGGCGATCTGGTGGGCGGTGGTGACCATGACCACGGTGGGCTACGGAGACGTGACCCCCATCACCCTCCCCGGTCGACTGATCGGGATCGTGATCATGCTGCTTGGCGTAGGTACCGTGGCCTTGCCCGCGGGCATGCTTGCCGCCCGTTTTTCCGAGGAACTGCAGGCGCGTAAGGATCAGCTCACCGCGAGCGTGATGGATGCCCTCAAGGACGGGCGGGTCAACACCAGTGAGCGCGACCACCTGGAGCAGCTGAAGGACGAGCTGGATCTGCCGGACGATGTCCTGCAGCGGATCATGGAGCTGCGCCAGGCCGAGGGCGTGAATCGGGTCCGGTGCCCCCATTGCGGGAAGGCGCTTTAGCATCCCGTAGAATCCGCGTCAGCGGGCAATTATCTTCAGTTCAGGCAGAATTGGGCCCAGGCCCCTGGAACAGGAAGCGCGTCTTGACGGAATCTTCAAGCGTGACGAGCAGAATCTTCGCCATCAGCCTGATGCTCGTGCTGGCCATCGGCGCCTGGATCTCCCCGATCGATCAGAAGGCGAGCGACAGCCTCGAAGCCGGGCTGGCCAGAGCGTTCGTGACCTTCGCCACGGCGCGGGGGCTCAACTCGGCGATCTCTCTGGCCCAGGGCACGGAAGTCACCGCCGGTGTCGGCGTGAGCGCCACCTTCAGCGTCGGCCAGGTGCTGGATCCGGTCAATGACCTGGTCGAGCAATTCTCGGACCTGATGCTGCTGGCGACGGTGTCGTTCGGCGTACAGCAAGTGTTGCTGGTGATGGGCCAGCATCCGGTGATCAAGGTGCTGCTGACCGCACTCCTGCTGTTCTGGTTGGTCTTGTCCGTTCGCGGCCGGTCCTCACCGCCTTGGCTGAACGGCCTGCTCGTCCTTATGCTGATGGCGCGTTTCGCTATCCCGCTGGCCAGCCTGGGCACCGATGTGGTGTTCCGCCTGTTCCTGGAAGAGGAGTATGCATCCAGCGAGCTGGCCCTGAGCGACGCCGCCACGTCGATCCGGGCCATGACCCCGGACCTGTCCTCGGGGCCCGACGCCGGGGAGACCGATCCGGCAGCGGAAAAAAGCCGGCTGGGACAATACTGGGATCAACTCAAGGGCGCTGCACAGAACCTGGATCTGACGGAGCAATTCGATGAGCTGAAGGGTAACGCGGGCGATACCGTGGACCACGTGGTCCGCCTGATCGTGGTGTTCCTGCTGCAGACGCTGGTCATCCCGCTCGCGATCCTCTGGGGGATCTACGCGATCGCCAGACTCGTCGTCAATTCGGCTGCCCAGGCGACGATGCGGCGGCTCGATTCCGGCCAGCATTGATCAAGACGCTGTCAGTGAGACCGCCGGCCGGATCACTCAGAAATCCTGCCCAGGCGCAGTCCCCGGGTCGGACGTCGCTTTATCTGTCACGTTTCAACACGGTTCCAGTTGATTTCTTCGTCTGCGCTGTCGAAGGGCGATGAGCACAGGCAGAATAAACAGTCAGTCTCCCAACCTACATCGGAGCTTCCTATGAAATCCCGCATCCGCCCTGTCCACCCGGCCGCCCTTTTCCCGGCCTTTCTCGCGGCGATGTTCCTGTCCCTCGCCGCCCGGGCCGACACTCTGGTCGTCGCCAACAAGGCTGAGGCCACCGTGTCGCTGATCGATCTGGCCAGCGGCCAGGTTGTTGCCACGCTGCCGGCCGGCGAGGGCCCCCACGAGGTCGGCATCTCGCCCGACGGCCGCTATGCCATGGTGACCAACTACGGTCGTCGCGACGCCCCCGGCCGGAGCCTGACCCTGATCGATATCCCCGCCGCCGAAGTGGTCAGGAATATCGATCTGGGCGACTATCAAAGACCTCATGGGGTCGAATGGCTCGATGACGCACGGGTGGCGGTGACGGCCGAGGACAACAAGGCGCTGATCGTGGTCGACGTCGAGACGGGCAAGGTCGTGCAAGAGATCGGCACGGACCAGGAGATCTCCCATATGGTCGCTCTGGACCGTGAAGGGCAGCGCGCGTATCTCACCAATATCGGATCGGGTTCGCTCACGGTACTGGATCTCGAGAGCGGCGAACGGGAACGGAACATCCCTACCGGTGAAGGCGCCGAGGGAGTGGCCGTCTCCGGGACGCATATCTGGGTGACCAACCGCGGCGCCGATACGCTGACCGTCCTCGATGCCAAAACCCTTGAGACCATCAAGGAAATCCCCTCGGAAGGTTTCCCGATCCGCGCCACCGCCACGCCGAAAGGCCAGATCCTCGTCACCCGCGCCCGGGCGGGGGACCTGGTGATCTATGATGCCGGCGACATGATGGAAGTCCGCAGCGTGGCCTTCGACCTCAAGAGCATGGACGTGGAGGAGCGGCTGTTCGGCGATCGCTTCGGCGACAGCTCGGTGCCTATCGGCGTGGTCGTCGATGATGCCGGCCAGCACGCCTTCGTCGCCCATGCCAATGCCGACGTCATCACCGAAATCGACCTGGCGTCCGGAGAGGTCGTCAGGACGCTGCGTGCCGGCAAGGAGCCCGACGGCATGGGGTTTTCAAGCCGGTCGGCGCGGTAGGAGCCAGTCGTGGACCCGGCGTACATGGGTAGCACCGATAGGTGACGGACGTCGTGCGTTACCGCGCTTACATCAGCTACAGCCACTCGGACGAGCGATTCGCGACCTGGCTGCACCGCCAGATCGAAACCTATCGGCTGCCGGGACACATCGCCACCGATAAGGGGTTCGACACCCTGAAACCAGTGTTCCGGGACAGGGCGGATCTGCCCTCTTCCGCCAACCTGTCCGACTCCCTGAAGGAGGCCATCGTCGAATCAGAGGCGCTGATCGTCCTCTGTTCGAAAAACGCCGCGAAATCCCGGTGGGTCGGCCAGGAGATCGACATCTTCAGACAGACCCACGGAGATCGGCGGATCTTCGCGATCATCATCGATGACCCGCCGCCCGATTGCTTTCCTCCGGCTCTGCTCAGAGACGCCGACGGCCGACCGATCGAACCGATCGCTGCTGACGCGCGACGCGGGTTCGATGGACGGCGCGATGCCTTGCTCAAGATCCTCGCCGGGCTGCTGGACGTACCCTTTGACGGCCTGAAGCAAAGGGATCTGCGGAGACAGGTACGACGCCGGACGATCGCCACCACGACGGCAGGCACCGTGGCTGCGGTGACCCTGTATCTCGCCGTGGCCGCCCAGGATGCGCGTAATGACGCCGAGCGTCGCCGCACTCAGGCGGAAGGTCTGATCTCCTTCATGCTGGGTGATCTCCGGTCGAGGCTGGAACCGATAGGCCGGCTGGATGTACTGGACGCGGTCGGCGACAAGGCGACGGAGTATTTCGGGTCGCTCGAGAAAGACGAACTCACGCCGGCGGCCCAGCTTGGCAGCGCCCAGGCTCTGCGCCAGATCGGCGAAGTGCGTTTGTCCCAGGGTGAACTCGACCGGGCATCCGAAGCATTCCGTCTGTCCAACGAGCAGACGCGGCGGCTGCTGGACGCTGACTGGAACGTCGAGAGCGTCGAGTTCGAACTCAGTCAGAGTCACTTCTGGGTGGGGTATGTCTATCTCGAGCGCGGCGACGTGGACCGGGCGCGAGACGAGTTCAGGAAATACCTGGAGCTTTCCGAGTCACTGCTGAGCCGCAACCCCGATTCCACCGACTATCAGGTCGAACTCGGTTATTCACTGATCAACCTTGGCACCCTGGAACTCGCCGAGCACCAGTTCGCCGCCGCCGAGGGGTATTTCGTCGCGGCGGCCGAGATCAACGAGGGGCTGCTGGGACGGGATCCGGACGATCCGCAGCGGCTGGACAATCTCGCCACAAACTGGTCCTGGCTGGGCGCGGTGGCGTCGCAGTCCGGCGATATCCGGGCAGCGGTCGACTGGTACTCCAGGGAATATGAGCTTCGCGCCCGAGCCGTCAAAGATCCTACCGACTGGCTCGAGTCACAGTTGCTGGCCAACACCGCTATCCTGCTGGGGCACCAACAGCTCCTCGCCGGCCAGCCGCAAGCGGCGCACCGACGATTTATGGAGGCATTGGAGTTAGGCGAGCGGCTGACCGAGCATGATCCGGAGAATGCCCTGTGGCAGCGCCTCAAGGCTTTCTCGGCGCTGCAACTGGCGAGAACCCATATGATCCTGGGTGATCTGGACACCGCACAGATCTACGCGGACCAGGCGGTGGCCGCCCTTTTCCCGCTCGCTCGAGCCGCGCCGGACGACGTATCGGCGTTGACGGATCTCCTGAAGGCTATCGGCCAACAGGCGCTCGTGCACCGGGCTGCAGGTGAGGATCTGAAGGCCCGGGAAATCGTGACCGGTGTGCTGGCACGGTATCCGGACCGGGCGATCGATGAGCAGCGCTATCTGATCGCAGCGGCGGGACTGCATCTGCTCGATTGCGACTTGCTGAGTGCAGCCGGGGACGACGACGCGGCAGAACATGCATGGGAAGCTTCTGCGGCGTTACTGGACCGCCTGCCCGAGGGTCGGCGAGAGACCCACCTGTTATTGACCCGGATGATGCTGGCAGAGCGTATGGGTGATGTGGTCGCGACGGATCGCTATTGGCAGGCGCTGCGGGAGTCCGGGTATGGTGGCGAAAAGGACGGTACGATCAGCCGGGCCCTGGCCTCGGGGCAAGGACGCAAGACTAGTCAGTGAAGGGGAGAGTCAAATCGGATGTCAAATTGAATGTGGTCGCCGGAACGAAGAACGACCAGGGGTGGGAGAATGTCACGGCTTCAAACGGAGCCCCGTACGCCTACAAGTACACCGGCGGCGGAGACAACAATGGGAATC
>CBDTYJ010000128.1:0-7650 GCA_965364575.1 uncultured Gammaproteobacteria bacterium | reverse complement strand
GAGGTACGCCGCAAGCGCGAGATGGTGCCGTTCGATACCGACGAGCACGTGCGCGGCGACGCTACGGTCGAAGGCCTGGCGAAGTTGCGGCCGGTATTCCGCAAGGACGGTAGCGTCACGGCCGGCAATGCGTCGGGCATCAACGATGCCGCAGCGGCGGTGGTGCTGATGGACCGGGCCGTGGCCGAGGAACGCAAGCTCAAGCCGCTCGCGCGCCTCGTCGGGTATGCCTTCGCTGGCGTCGAGCCGAAGTACATGGGCATCGGGCCCGTTCCCGCCACCCGGAGCCTGCTGGACTCGACCGGTCTCGACATCGGCGATATCGACGTGTTCGAAGTCAACGAAGCCTTTGCTGCCCAGGCCCTGGCCGTGGCGAAGGATCTGGGGTTGCCGCCGGAGAAGACGAATCCCAACGGCAGCGGGATCTCCCTCGGGCACCCGATCGGCGCTACCGGATGCATCATCACCGTCAAGGCCATCCACGAGCTGCAGCGGAGTGGTGGCCGCTATGCCCTGGTCACGATGTGCATCGGTGGCGGCCAGGGTATCGCCGCGATTTTCGAGCGTTTGTAAAGCGAGGTTACCGTGCTGGAGTCACTGAAGCTGGATAACATCCGCAGCCAATACGAGATGTCCCGGCTCATGGCCGGGATGTCGAAGGATCTCGGCAAGGCCTATGCGAGCTGGTTCGCCCGGATGGTGTTGAATCCCGCCACGCCGCTGCGCGGCAGCGCCCACCTGGCCATGGACTGGCTGTCCATCTCCCGCGATGCGGCCCTGCGCGTGGCCGGCGTCGAGAGCGGGCAGGAGAAACTCAACGGCGATCGTCGCTTCCGATCCGAGGCGTGGCAGAAGAACCCGACTCTGGATCTGGTCCGGCGGCTCTACATGGCCTATACGCGCACGGTGCTCGACATGGTCGAGCAGACCCGCGGGTTGGACGAGGAAAAGCGACGCAAGGTCCGGTTTTTCACCGCACAATTCCTTGATGCCATCGCGCCCAGCAATTTCGTGCTCACCAATCCGGAAGTGCTCGAGGCCACCGTCGGCAGCCAGGGGCGCAACCTCGCCGCCGGCCTGATGAATCTGTGGGAAGACCTGGATCTTCGCCATGGCCGGCTCAATATCAGCATGTCCGACCTGGGCGCCTTCGAAGTGGGCAGGAATCTCGCCATCACTCCCGGCGAGGTGGTCTACCAGAACGATCTGATCCAGCTGATCCAGTACACGCCGACCACCAAGGAGGTGGCGCGCCGGCCGATGCTGATCATCCCGCCCTGGCTCAACAAGTATTACGTGCTGGACATGCAGCCGGCCAACTCGGTAGTCAAATACCTGGTCGATCAGGGACAGACCGTGTTCCTTATCTCCTGGCGCAATCCCGACGAGAACTCTCCCGACAAGAGTTTCGATGACTACATGCTCGAAGGTCCTCTGCAGGCGATGGAGGTCATCGAGGCGATCACCGGGGAATCCGAGGTCAATGCCATGGGCTATTGCCTGGGCGGCATCCTGCTGGCCTGCACCATCGCCTGGCTGGACGCAAAGGGCCGCAATCCTATCCGTTCGGGCACCTATCTCACGACGCTGATCGATTATACGGATGTGGGCGATGTGAAGGTGTTCGTCGACGAGGCCCAGGTCAAGAGGCTGGAACGGGTCGGTCGCCGCAAGGGCTACATCCCGGGTCACAACGTGGCCTGGGGATTCCGCATGCTGCGGGCGCCGGACCTGATCTGGTCGTTCATCATCAATCACTATCTGCTGGGCAAGGAGCGCATGGCCTTCGATCTGCTGTTCTGGAACGAGGACGCCACCAACATGCCGCTTACCGCGCACTCTTTCTTCATGCGCAACATGTATATGAACAACTTGCTGCGTGAGCCGGGTGGCATCGAGATGGCCGGCGAGCCGATCGACGTGAGCCGGGTCAAGAATCCGTCCTATGTGCTCTCGACCCGGGATGATCACATCGCTCCGTGGAAGACCTGCTACGAGGCGACACAGCTCTTCTCCGGGCCGACGCGTTTCGTGCTTGGTAACTCAGGACATATCGCCGGCGTGATCAATCCGCCAGCGAAAAAGAAATACGGGTACCGTGCCAGTTCGGAGACGCCCCCGGATGCCGATGCCTGGCTGCACGATACCCGCGAGAAACCCGGTTCCTGGTGGCCCGACTGGCTGCGCTGGCTGCGCCGATATTCGGGCGGCAAGGTCCCGGCCAGGGCGCCGGGCAGCGCGGACTATCCATCGCTGGAGCCGGCGCCCGGCAGCTACGTGAGGCAGACCATCCGTCCGCCAAAATAAAGGTAGCGCCCGATGGGCCGGCCCCGCGGCGCGGGACTCAATACATATGCTGGCCGCCGTTGACCGACACGGTGGAACCGGTGATGAAATCGGCTTCGTCGCTGACCAGATAGAACACCGCGCGGACGATATCATGGGGCTCACCCAGACGGCCCACGGGGATCCGCTGGATGATCTTCTCCAGCACTTTCTCCGGAACCGCCCGCACCATCTCCGTATTCACATAGCCGGGCGCCACCGCGTTGACCGTGATGCCGTAGGCGGCCCCTTCCTGGGCCAGGGCCTTGGTGAAACCGTGCATGCCGGACTTCGAAGCCGCGTAATTGACCTGCCCGTATTGTCCGGCCTGGCCGTTGACCGATCCGACATTGACGATACGGCCGAACTTGCGCTCTCTCATGCTCTCGATCACCGACCGGCACAGATTGAAGCACGAGGTCAGGTTGGTGCGGATGACGTCATCCCATTGTTCGAAAGTCATCTTGTGCAGGGTGGAATCCCGGGTGATGCCCGCGTTGTTGACCAGCACCTCTACCGGACCGACCTGCTCGACCACCTCGGCGACGCCTTTCTTGACCGCCTCGAAGTCACCGGCGTCGAACTTGAAGACCGGGATACCGGTCTCGTCCGAGAATTGCCTGGCCCGTTCGTCGTTGCCCGCATAGTTGGCCGCGACCCGATAACCTGCTTCGTGGAGTTCGCGTGATATTCCGCCGCCGATCCCTCTGGTTCCGCCCGTGACCAATGCGACTCGTCCCGCCATGTCAGCCTCCACTTCAGCAACGTCTGTCAGACTCAGGAAAAGATCCATCATCATCGATCAGCGGTGGTCGGGTTCCAATTGGCAATTCGTCTAAGGTCTTCGCCGGTGCCACACCTCTCGACCCGGCCAGTTCCGGAACGGTGCCTGCGCCGATGCCGTGATCTGGCCAGTGCCGTCTGCTCCAGGACCGTGGGCCGGCTGCCCGGGAGGCGTTCCATGGCTGTTCCGGCAGGCCAAGATAAAAATAATATAAACAGGAACTTATGCTTGTATTAGAGATATATGATCCAGATCAACGCCGGCCTTCAAACCTGCTGTTAGCCTAGCGGCAGTTTTTGAGAATCCATGGAACGAATCCGAGGTGATTTATGGACAAGCGCGAGGTCTGGAACGACGATCGCGACCGCAGCCGGCAGGCCCGGATGCAGCGCCGGGCACGCAGACGCCGGCGCACGCCCATCGCGCGCCAGCAATAGAAAGAACCCCGCCTGAGTGCGGGGTTTTTTGAGTATTCTCTAGGAGGTGGCGGCTGCAGCCCAGAGAGGGTCAATCCTCGCTTCGGGTCGCCTCCGCAACCGGCTCCGGGGCCGCGCTCTCGCTCCCGTGTTCACAGTTGACCCAGCCCGTGTCGCCGTCCTGGAAGAACTCCTTCTTCCAGATCGGCAGCCTCTTCTTGATCTCGTCGATGATGAATCGGCAGGCCCGAAAGGCAGCATCCCGGTGGGCGGAGCTGACCCCGACCCAGACGGCGCAATCACCGACTTCCAGATGCCCGGCCACGTGGGCGCAGCGCGCGGCGAGGATGTCGTATTTGTCCATCGCTTCCGCCATCACGCGATTGCCTTCCTTGACCGCCATCTCTTCATAGACCTCGTAGTCGAGGGCCGTGACCGGCTTGTCGTAGTTGGTGTCGCGGATCCAGCCTTCGAAGATCACGCAAGCGCCGGCGCCGGGATCGGGCAGCTCGGACTTGAGTGCCTCCAGATCCAGCGGATCGTGTGAGACGGTGAACATCATCCGCCCGATACCGGAGGGAAGAACAACACGACGTCACCGTCACACAGGGAGGCGTCGAACCGGCTCATCTCGTCGTTGACCGCGACCTTCGCGTCCCGCAGATGGGGCAGGCCGTGGCGGCGGGAGACTTCCGCGAAAAGATCGCCGACGGTGTCGGCCTCGACGGCCAGCTGTTCCCGGTCGCAGCCGGCTCGCTCCCGGAACAGGGCAAAATAGCGCACCGTCAGATTCTTGGTCGTCATGGTCTGGTTGCAGCGGTCGCGGATTCAGCCTGAATGATAGTCGCTCTTGCCGCCCCGTTTCTCCACCAGCCGGGTCTCGCCGATGACGATACCGTGGGAGAGCGACTTGCACATGTCATAGATGGTGAGTGCGGCCACGCTTGCCCCGGTCAACGCCTCCATCTCGACGCCGGTCTTGTGCCGGACCTTCACCCGGCAGTCGATGGATGCGACGCCGTCGTCCCCCAGCGCGATATCGATCTTGCAGTCCTCGATCGCCAGCGGGTGGCAGAAGGGTATCAATTCATGGGTCTTCTTGGCGGCCATAACGCCGGCGACGATGGCCGTATGGAACACCGGTCCTTTCTTGGTCTGGATCTCGCCTCCGGGTTCGCCAGGGCGGACGTCCGCGGGGAATCGGACGCTGGAGCGGGCGTGAGCGGTGCGCTCTGTCACGTCCTTTGTGCTGACGTCCACCATCCGCGGCCGGTTATCCGGCCCGACGTGGGATACCATCAACCGCCCACCTGATACATCTCGACCTTGTGCAGGACATGGGTCTCGGCGGCACCCGGGTCCCGTTCCTCGCTGTACCGGTCGATCCGGCCGGTCCAGACGTCGCCGATCAGAGACATCAGTTCCTCGTCTGTGGCGCCTGCCCGCATCGGACCGCGCAGGTCGGTGCCGCGACTGGCGAACAGGCAGGTGTAGAGCTCACCGTTGGTCGACAGCCGTGCCCGGGTGCAGTCCCGGCAGAACGGTTCGGTGACCGATGAGATAAACCCGATTTCGCCCTGGCCATCGTCATAGAGATACCGGTTCGCCACTTCGCCGGGATAGTTGCCATCGACAGCCCGCAGCGGCCAACGCTGGTTGATGGCGGTGAGCAGGTCCCGGGACGGCACCACCTGTTCGGCGCGCCAGTGGTTGCGGTTGCCGACATCCATGTATTCGATCAGGCGCACGATGACGCCGGTACCGCGGAAATGATCCAGCAAATCCAGCACCGAGTGATTGTTCTGGCCCTTCTGCACCACCACGTTGAGCTTCACTGGCGTCAGGCCGGCTGCGCTGGCGGCGGCGATGCCCTCGAGGACCCGTGCCTTGTCACCGCGCCCGCCGCTCATGTTCGAGAATACTTCGTCGTCCAGGCTGTCGAGACTGACGGTGACGCGCTCCAATCCGGCAGCCCGCAGGGCCTCGGCCTGGGCAGCCAGCAGGATGCCGTTGGTGGTCAGGGCGATATCTTCCAGGGCATCGATGGCAGCGAGTTCGCCTATCAGAGTCGGCAGGTTCTTGCGCAGCAGCGGTTCACCGCCCGTGATGCGGACCTTCTTGACGCCGAGGCCGGCGAACAGTCGCGTCAGCCGGATGATCTCTTCGAAGCTCAGGCGCTCATCCGGGCGGAAGAACTGGTGATGCTCGGGGTAATCCTCTTCCGGCATGCAGTACGGGCAACGGAAGTTGCATCGGTCGATGACCGAGATCCGGAGATCATGCAGGGTCCGCCCGAGCCTGTCGGTGACTACGGTGGTTTCGATCTGTGGTCGGGTGCGCTCTAGCATGGGGGAATAAGACAAAGCCAATCGGGATCCCTTAAAGCCAACGATAGTAGTCTGCGGTCCAGCCTGGCGGAAAATGCCGGACCTCCGCCGGCAATTCAACAAAGCCGTCGCTGCGGGTCAGGCTGGCAAAATCCCCGGACGTATTGGTCGGGCAAGGCTCGGCCATGACCCGACCCTCCCTATCGTACCCGATCTTTACCGGCAGAAAACAGCTTAGTTCCGGCTCGAAGTCATAGGAGGCGGCCAGGGTGGCGCGGAGAAGCGGCGGATCCCCGCCCATGGCCCGTCGGATGGCGGGGATCACATACCGATGCAGGCAGGTCAGGGCCGAGACCGGGTTGCCCGGCAGGGCAAAGACGGCCTTGCCGGCTGCCGTGGTGCCAAACCACATGGGTTTGCCGGGACGCTGCCTGACCTTGTGGAAAATCTGTCTCACACTCAGCCGGTCGAGGACTCCGGGAAGGAAGTCGAACTTGCCCATGGACACCCCACCGCTCAGGACCAGCAGATCGGACTCTTCGAGTTCGCGGCCGATGCCGTGGAGCAGGCGATCCTCGTCGTCAGCCACGCGCAAGGTGCGGATGCGGTCCAGCCCGAACCGTGCCAGGGACGCCGCCATCGCCGTGTCGTTGGAACTGCGCACCTGATAATCGGCCACCGGCCGTCCGGCAGCCACGAGTTCGTCGCCGGTGCTGATGATCGACACGCCGGGTCGTCGGGCGACCATCACCGATTCCATGCCGTTGGCAGCAAGGATCGCCAGCTCGGCGCCGCGCAGCAGGGTGCCGGGGCGCAGGAGCTTGGTGCCGGCACCATAGTCGGACCCACGGGGATGGATGAACTGGCCGGGCGCGGGCTCGTAATCCGCTTCGACAGAGGCGTGCTCGCCGTCTCGCTCGATGCGCTCCACCGGGATCACGCAGTCGCAACCTACCGGGAGACAGGCTCCGGTCATCACTTCCAGACAGGCCTGCCTGTCGTCCAGCGCCACGGCCGGGTGGCCCGCGGCCTGGGTGCCTAGGACTCTGAATTGCCGCCGGCCTTCCTGCCAGGCCCGATGACTGATAGCGATGCCATCCATCATCACCCGGTCCATGGGTGGCTGGTCCCGCTCGGCCTCCACAGTCTCTGCCAGCACCATCCCGGCAGCCTGGCCGATCTGGCAGCGCCTGGGACCCAGCGGACTGATGTGCTCCCGTATCAGGGTGTCGGCCCGGGCGACGTCGAGCATGGTACTGGTTCTCGTTATTGGCTCTCGTTCCTGGCTCGCGGCCTGCTACGGCGGTTCGCTCATTAGGCGGACCATTGCCACAGCAGCCGCGCCGCCACATATATTATCAGCGCCGCCGTCAGCCGGCGGATCAATCTGTCCGGGAGGTGGTAGGCGCTCAGGTGACTGCCGATCTGGCCGCCGATGAGCACGGCGGGGAACAGCCACAGATATTCGGTCAGCAGCCCGATCTGTCCCAACCCGGCCAGTTTGATAGTCTGCCCGAGCAGGCCCGCCGCCGAATTGACAAGGATGAACAGACTGGCGGCCCCCGCGACCTCCCTGGCGCTTCCCCAGCGCAGACCCAGCAGGATGGGGGCCAGAAAGATCCCGCCCCCGATCCCCACCATGCCGGCGAGGAGCCCCAGTACGGCGCCGACCGGAAGACCCACCGACCAGCGGATCAGGTTACCCGGCGATTCCGGCGCGGCGGCCGGCCTATGTCGGCCGGTCAGCATCCTGAGACCGGTCAGCAGCAGACTCGCTCCCAGGATCAGGACGAAAGTC
>CBDTYJ010000127.1:0-7659 GCA_965364575.1 uncultured Gammaproteobacteria bacterium | reverse complement strand
AATTCTGGCAGGGGCGGCCGAATCGTCTGCACGACCGGTTCCTGTACGTCCGCGAGAGCGTCGGCTGGGCGGTCGAACGGCTCGCCCCCTGAGTCCCGCCCCGGGGATCCTCAGCTCAGCAGGGTCCGCCAGACGATCCGCCAGCCATCCTCGCTGCGCAGCAGCACCAGGAGTTCGCCGGCCAGTTCGTCGAACTTCTCCTGCCGCAGCTCATAGACGATCTCGTAGCGGTAGGTGGCTACGGCGGTGTCGCCGAAGACGTCGATCTCCGCGTCACCGGGCGTGAATCGCTGTATCCGCGCCTCGCTGCGGAACTCGATGTAGCTGGCGATGCAGGCATCGATCCCGTAGACCCGCGGCGTGTCGCCGGGCGGCTGGATCACCACATCCGGGTGGAAGTATCGGCGCAGGTCCTCCGGGTCCCCCTGCAGCCAGATCCGGTTGATGTTGTCGATCAGGTCCCTGATCTCATGGGCGGCCAGGGTGATGGCGTCTTCAGTGGGCATGGCATGTTTCCTTTTTCTGGCTCCCAGCATAGTGGAGAATCGCCGGGCCCGCCTGCCGGCTCCGGGTTCAGGAAAGATCGAGCGCGTGCCGCTTGAGATCGTCGAGCGTGACAACACTCAGAGCTCGCTCGTGGGTCGCTTGCAGGATGACGCGCGGAGCGGCGCCGGCTTCCAGCGCCTCTTTCCAGCGCGAGGCACACAGACACCAGCGGTCCCCGGGCCTGAGCCCGGGGAACCCGCCCTCGGGCTGCGGGGTGATCAGGTCGTTACCCCGGGCCCGGCTGTATTCCAGGAACTCCGCGGTCATCCGGGCGCAGATCACATGGGCGCCGAAATCCTGTGGTCCGGTACGGCAGCATCCATCCCTGAAGAATCCGGTCAGGGGCTGCTCGCCGCATGGTTGCAGAGGCTCGCCGAGGACATTCGTCTCGCTTCGCTTCATTGTGTGTGGACCTTGTTCTGATCGGGGCAAGAGCGCGCCGCCAGCTTGCCACGAAATAGCTCATCCGCAAAAAGGGCGATCCCTGGCGCGACAATTCCGGCACCGGCGCTTAAGCTTGCTGGCCAACCGCAGGAGACTCCGTATGACCGCGATCGGTATCGACCTGGGCGGGACCAAGACCGAGATCATTGCGATAGCGGAAGACGGCCGTGAGCTGTTCCGCCAGCGGCGAGCCACGCCGCACCAGTATGAGGCCACTCTGGATCTCATCGTCGCGCTGATCGCCGAAGCAGAGCAGGCGGCCGGCCATACCGCCAGCCAGGCCGCTACCATCGGCCTGGGGATCCCGGGGACACTGTCGCCCGTGAATGACTGCGTCAAGAACGCCAATTCGACCTGGCTGATCGGCCATCCCATCGACCTGGACCTCGCATCCCGGCTCGGCCGCCCGGTCACCGTCATGAACGACGCCAATTGTTTCGCCCTGTCCGAAGCCGTGGACGGGGCTGGCGCCGGTTTCGGTGTCGTCTTCGGCGTCATCCTCGGCACGGGTGTCGGGGGCGGGATCGTCGTCGACGGTCGCATCCTGGAGGGCACCCAGCGCATCGCCGGTGAATGGGGTCACAACCCCCTGCCGGCCGAAGGCGACGAGCGGGCTACTCCGAATCCGTGTTATTGCGGCCGCCGGGGTTGTATCGAGACTTTCCTCTCGGGCCCCGGCATGGAGCGGGATCACCAGGCAAACGGAGGCGGCCAGTGCGGTACGCGGGAGATCGTCAGGGCCGCCGGGCACGGCGATCCGATCGCCTCGGCGACGCTCGGACGCTACGTAGACCGGCTGGCGCGCAGTCTGGCGCTGGTGATCAACATCCTCGACCCGGACGTCATCGTCCTGGGTGGCGGACTGTCCAATCTTCCGGATCTGGCCGGCCTGGCGGAGCGGGCCGTCGGGCAGTATCTGTTCACCGACGAGCCCCTCACGCCCATCCGGCGGAACCATCATGGCGATGCCAGCGGTGTCCGCGGTGCCGCCTGGCTCGGGGCCGCGGGCTCCGGCGATCAGTCTCCTGCGGCCGGCTGAAACCGTCCCCGGTCATCTTGCCGGGCTCGGAACCGAATTTGCCGCCACGGATATTGCACACCGAGATCAGATAATCGGGCATGACGGATGCGCAATGACTGGGCCTGAAAAGTTAGCAGATCATCCGGGCGGGTTCCCGTCCCGGCGCCATCGTGCGCCCGGATTCCGATTGCCGCATAATCCGCTCGCACCCGGCGCCGCCTGACCACCGTGATGATGAACAAGCCTTGCCTGCTCCTCGGACTTGCCGTCGCGACGCTGTCGGCGTCGATGCCCGTGATGGCGGAATCCGCCACGGATCCCGGATTGGGAGCGCGACTTCAGTTTCTGGAAACCAGGCTGGATGCGGGTCGGGACCGGGCTGCGCTCTGGCAGAATGGATGGAGCGCAGTCTATGCCGCGGTGGCGCTTGGGCAGGGGGCCTATGCGGTGACCCGCGACAGCTCTGATGAGCAGGTTTCCAATGGCGTCGGTGCGCTGCGCGCGGTCACGGCCTTTACGCTGTTGCAGTTGAGACCCCATCCCGGTCGCAAGGGAGCGGCACCGGTGCGGGCCATGGGGGATGCGGATGACGAGGCGCGGCTGGACGTGGCCGAGGCGCTGCTGGCGCGGAGCGCCAGACGGGCCGATGAGCGTTTCTCGCCGCGCAGGCATCTGATCAACGTGGGCATGAACCTGGGATTCGGTGCCATGATCTGCGCCTTCGGAGACTGCAGCGACGCGCCGCTTTCGGTCTTGATCGGTATCGCCGGCGGTGAAGCCGCGTTGTGGAGTCTGCCGACGCGCCCTGCCCAGGATCTGCGCGATTATCGCAAGCGCTTCGGCCTGCCCCGCGATTCACGGGTAAGTTGGCAGGTGATGCCGACCCAGGGCGGCCTCGCCGTGCGGGGACGTTTCTGATTTGACGGGCGGCCGGGTCAGGGCGGCAACACCCGGGGCAGGAGGGCGCCTGACCGCCTCAGTAATGGGGTGGCTTCTCGTCTTCCGCGGAGGCGGGCGGCGCGGCTGAGGCGATGCTCGTCATGCGTTCCTCGAGTTGCCGGCAGCGCTGCTCCAGGGCATCGATGAGCAATTGTTGACGATAGATCACGTCGCTCAGTTCCCGCACCGTGTCTTCCTGATAGGCGAGCTTCACTTCGATCTGTTCCAGGCGGCTGTCGCTCAATCCGATTCCCTCCCGCTCCGCTCAGGGCGCAGCCGGGACCTGTCGTTTCGAATTCCGGTCGGGCAGGCGAGCGGGGGAGGGCAGCCCGCAGTCCGGGACGGGGTCGACTCGTTCAGCTGGTGCCGACCACGGTGAGCGGGGTACGCTCCGGCTGCTCGCGCTGCCAGGCGTCGGTCCCCGGCATCACCGCCTGCTCGTCCAGCGGCGTGATGATGCGGGATTGGAGCCAGCGCAGCATCGGCGTCCATTGCGCGATATCCTTGCGGACCCGGTAGTGCTTGAACTCGTGGACGCCCATGCCCTCTTCAGCCGCGTGCACGTAATTCTGCGTGTCTCGAAGGATGGCGACGACCGGGATCCCGAGCCGGTGGAGGAAGCGCATCAGACGCCTGTAGGCGACGGTCCCTTCCCGCACGCGATTGGCGACCACCCCGAGTCGACCCTCGCGCCGGTCCTCTTTCGCGACCAGCAGCAGATTGGAGATGAACCCGGCGGCGGCATGGATGTCGATGTCGGACGGACCGACCGGGATGACGATGGAGTCGGCGCCGCGGGTGAATTCGACCAGGTTCTGCGCCGGGATGGCGGCTGACGTATCGAGGATGACGTATCGGGTATCGGGCGGCGTGCGCAATTGCCAACTGCGGGTGGCCTGCATGTTGACCCTGAATGCCTCGATGCCGTGAATCATGGGCCGCTCACTTGAGCGATTCCTGAGCCAGCGCGTGGACGATGCCTGAGGGTCGCAGTCCATCAGAGCGGTGCCATGACCGCGGGAGGCGTAGTAGGCCGCGAGATTCGTGGCAAGCGTCGTCTTCCCGGATCCTCCCTTCGGATTCAGTACGACGATTTTGCGCGGGCCCGGCGACATGGGTTCAGATCTCATCCCGGTGGATCGTGACAATGACCTCATAAACTAATCGTAAGAGCCTGTTTTTCCAAATGCGCCGCCATCGAACCCCTGCCCGATGCTGCGGTGCCCGCGAAGGAGCGCGCAGATAGACGGGTCCGGATGCCGGCTCCGCAACGCGAGAGTGCGGCATATATGGTGTCTGCCGGACCACAATTCTCCCATATATTGTAGACGACCGTCTGATCCCGATTGCGGGGGTTTGTTGAGACTCCTCTTTAAGCAGCGCTCTCATACCGCTCAGCGGCCGCTTATTTTTCCGCAAGGACATATTGTCCGGGCTTGTCGCTATCCGGTCTTCGCAACCGCCTCGAGCCATTCACCCAGAAGGCGCGATCCACCGTCGGTCAGCCCGCCGCCATGCTCTGCCGCCTCCGCTCTCAGTTCTGCCACCGATACGGAACGGGACGCCAGTTCGTGAGCGTGACCCACATACCAGCGCTCCAAACCGGCAGCGGTGACCTCCGGATGAAATTGCAGAGCCAGCACGTGCTCGCCGCAGCGGAATGCCTGGTTGGGGCATGCGGCCGTGGATGCGAGGCACTGGGCACCCGGCGGGATCGAGAACATTTCGCCGTGCCAATGGAGCACCGGCTGCCCTTCCAGATGCCGCAGCGGCGAGGCGCGGCCAGCGCTGTTCAGGTCCAGCGCCGCCCAGCCGATCTCCGCCTCCGGCGAAGGGCCGACATGACCGCCGAGCGCGCGAGCGATGAGTTGGGCGCCGAGACAGATCCCCAGCGTCGGCATCGACTGCCGCACCCGGTCCGCAATCAACGCAATTTCCCGATCGATGAAAGGGAACACGCCGTCGTCGTTGGCGCTGATCGGGCCGCCCAGGATGACGAGCAGGTCTGGCGGGGCGATGCCGAGCATGCCGAGATCGCCGTCGATGGCATCCACATAGCGGCTGACATAGCCAAGCTGGTCAAAAACCTCGGCGAAGAAGCCCAGGTCCTCGAAATCCAGGTGACGAAGCGCGACCGCGGAACGGGCCATGGGAAATTTCCGAATGACTGAGGGACGACGGACCGTCCGGCGTAAGACGCGGTTATCGCGGAGCCGGGCGTCACCGGGAGGAGTCTAGCAGGTCGCCGCCGGCTGCAATTCGATCCGGGTGCTTCCGTTGGCGCCGATGACTTCGATGCCTTTATGCCCCTGGATGTTCTCCAGCGGGATCGCTGCCTCGAAATTGCGGGACTCGGTCAGGCAGACGCCTCCGGGCAGGGCCCCGACCACTTCGATCCCCCACCAATCCGGCGTGTCGGCATAGAGGCGGTGAGACAGGAATATCTCCATCCGTGACGACGGTGCGATGCCGCGGACGATCAAAAGGCGGCCCCCCGGCTCGATGCTCCTGACAAATGCCTGCTCGAATTCGACCAGCCGACAACTGCTCGGCGGCGTTGCTCCCGCCAAGGCTTCACTCAACATATGCTGTTGACCGTCCTCTTGTTTACGTTTCTGCGCCGCGCATCCCTGCGTCTCAAAAAAGTATCCGACGTCCCTGTCAGATACGGTGTAGGTCCGGGAGCGGGAGGTCCCGGATACCGTTGAACTCCGGGCGGACGGTAGGATCCCAGGGGGAGGGAGCCAGGCCCGGTGCTCGCTGGTTCGGTTGTTCGTATACCTATGCTCTGCTGCTTCGACGCCGCGTGTCTCACCTGGGAGGAGAATTTTTTTTGGCGGGCGTCACCTGACGATGCGTGACTCAGGCGCGTAAACTAGTCATTGCGTAGACGGGACTTCGGACAGGTTCATATCTCCGCGCGGTCCGGGCGGACCGATGCCGGACCAGGGAGGGAGTAAAAGAACCATGAACTCGGCAGATACCTTGTGGAGCGTGGCGTGGCCGGCGGGGAAATCGGATCTGGCACTTCACCGTCCCCGCTTCGGGAGAGGTCCGGATGGGCCGGCTGCCTGACGCGCCACCGGTCGACGAGAGTGCCCTGCTGGTCGATCTGGTCCAGCGGGTCAGGGCGGGTGACGGGGAAGCCGAAAGCGAGCTGTACCGGCGCTATCATCGGGGCCTGCTCTTTTTCCTGCGCCGGCTGACCCGTGATCCGGATCTGGCCGGAGATCTTTGCCATGACGCCTTCGAGATCCTACTGCGGAAACTGCGCAAGGACGGGCTGGACGAGCCCCAGAAGCTCAACAGTTATCTCCACGGCATCGCCCGCAAGCTGAGTTCCCGGAGCCTGGTCATCCGCCGCCGCACCGAGGACTTCGGCGATGACCCCCGGATCGAAGCGCTGCCGGATCCCGGCGATGATCCCTACGACAAGGTCTCGCGGGAGGAGACGATGAGGATCGTCATGTCCATGTTCGACGAACTCACGGTGGAGCGCGATCGTCAGCTGCTGCTGAGGTTCTGGGTCTATGACGAGGACCGGGACACGATCTGCGCCGCGCTCGATATCGACACCGGGCACTTTCATCGCGTCATCTACCGTGCCCGCAATCGCTTCCGGGAACTGCTGCGCAAGGCCGAGGAGCGCAAGGGGCTGGTGCTGGTCAGAGAGTGAGCGACGCTCCGCATTCGCTCAACATCAGGTGCGATAACCGGCGCCTCCCATGCAGTAACAAGGCATATCAACGGCACGGGGCAGGAAAATGAACCACAAGGAAGCGAAAGAAAACATGCTGGTTGACCGCTATCTCGCGGAACAGCTCGGCGACCGCGAACGGCGACGTTTCGAGGAGCACTACCTGGGCTGCCATGCATGCCAGGAGCAACTGGAGCTGACCGAAAAGCTGCGCGGTGGCCTCCGGGACATGGTCGATGCCGCCAGGCCCGCCGTGCCTGCCGCAGCCGCGCAGTTGCCGCGGGCATCGAACGCACCGCGCTACGCCATGGCCGCCAGCGTAGTGCTGGCGGCATCGCTGGTGGCAGCGGGCCTGGCCTACGACGGCGACCGGGGCGGCATCACCGCCACCGGTGCGGAAGTGTTCCCCATCCATTCCACGCGCAGCGTATCGGACGTCTCCAGTCGGGTCAGGCTGAGTTCCCCGGACGCGTCCGCCGTGCTGCTGGTGGATCCGGGTCGCGGCTTCAAGCACGATTACCGCGTCACGCTGCGGCGGCTGGACGGTGACGCGACCCCGACCCTGGCTCAGATCGCCGGCGTACAGCCCAGTTACGAAGCGCTGGTCGCCATTACCGTGCCCGGCGCCCTGCTCGAGCCGGGGACTCATGTGATCCTGCTCGAAGGCCGCGAGGACGAGGCCGCTTCATATGCCGCCGTCACGGAGCTGCGTTTTCAGGTCGAGCGGGACTGAATCAACGGGGGACCTGACGGGATTCCTGGAGGATCGACGGCTGTCCGCCCTCCGCGGGCAGCTGTCGGACCATCAGCTGGAATGGCCCCCGATTGATCACGGATCTGACCACGGCGGTCCACTCGCCCGGGGCCGAAGTATCACAGCGACAGGCGGACACCTGGTGGAAATCGTTGTCGCACCGACAGGCCGGATCGTCGGCCGCCGCCGGCGGTCGCAGGTCCAGATCGTAGTCGACGACACAGGCTCGTTTGCCTGCTTCCTCGCACCCCGTTTCAT
>CBDTYJ010000126.1:0-7669 GCA_965364575.1 uncultured Gammaproteobacteria bacterium | reverse complement strand
GCGATGGGTTGCCCCATGTTGTAGCCGTAGGGCACCAGCCAGATGGGCACGCCGGCGGCGCGGGCGGTCTCGGCATCGATGGACGAATCCCCCACGAACAGCGAGCGCCTGGCAGGCACGCCGAAGCTCTCCAGACACTCCAGCATCCCGGCGGGATCGGGCTTGCGGGCCGGCATGGTGTCGCCGCACAGCACCCGATCGAACCGGTCCGCGAGCTTGTGGACCGACAGCACCCGGTCGGTGTATCGGCTTTCCTTGTTGGTGACGATCACGCCCCGGATGCCGGCGGCATGGAGTGCCGCCAGGGTCTCGCTCACATCGGGATACAGCCGGCTGCGGGTGCCGCAGCGTTTCGCGTAGAACCGGTCGTAGACGGGACCGATCTCGTCCATGCGTCCGCTGGCTCGCAGCGCTTCGGTCTCCATGCCGAGGGCGTTGGAGACCGCGTGCAGCAGCAGGATGCCGGTGCCGTGGCCGATCCAGCGCTCGATCTGGGCCTGGTCCACCGCCGGCCAGCCGTAATGGTCCATGAGGTCGTTGACCGCGTCGCATATCTCCGGCGCGGTCTCGACCAGGGTGCCGTCCAGGTCGTAGAAGACCAGATCGACGGCTCCCATCAGTCCCCCATGCCCAGTACGCGCCGCACCTCGTCCGCCACCCGCTCCGGCGTGAAGCCGAAGTGGGCGAAGAGATCCTTGCCCGGCGCCGACTCGCCGAAGGTGGCGATGCCGACGACGCCGCCGCGCCGGCCCACGTATTTGCGCCAGAAGTCCGGATGGGCCGCTTCCACGGCCACGGCGGGAAGATCGGGCGGCAGCACGGCAGCCTGATAGTCGGCGTCCTGGCGATCGAAGACCGACGTGCTGGGCATGGAGACTACGCGCACCGGGATGCCCCCGGCCGCCAGTTCGGCCTGGGCCGCCAGCGCCAGCGCGGTCTCAGAGCCGGTACCGATGATCACCGCCCGGGCGTCCGGCCGGTCCGACAGGACGTAACCACCGCGCCGGATCTCCGGCACCCGTGCGGGATCGCTGACCACCTGGGGCAGTCCCTGGCGTGACAGCGCCAGGGCGCTGGGCCCGTTACGCCGCTCCACCGAGGCCACCCAGGCGACGGCCGTCTCGAGGCCGTCCGCCGGCCGCCAGACATCCAGATTGGGGATCAGCCGCAGGCTGGGCACGTGCTCCACGCTCTGGTGCGTGGGTCCGTCCTCGCCGACGCCGATGCTGTCGTGGGTGAACACGTGGATCACCCGCTGATTCATCAGGGCGGCCATGCGCACGGCGTTGCGGCTGTAGTCACTGAAGACCAGGAACGTGCCGCCGTAGGGCAGAAAGCCCCCATGCAGCGCCATACCGTTCATGATCGCCGCCATGCCGAACTCCCGCACGCCGTAGGAGAGATGGTTGCCCGGCCCGTCGGGACCCGCCTGGACACAGCCGCTGAAGTTGGTCAGGTTGGAGCCGGTCAGGTCGGCGCTGCCCCCGAAGAACTCCGGGAGCATCGGCGCCAGGACATCCAGGGCGTTCTTGCTGGCCTTGCGGGTGGCGACCACGTCTGTCTTCGCGGCGATCGTCTCGAAGACCGCCGCGATCCCTTCCTCCCAGTCGGCGGGCAGCTCCCCGGCCATGCGCCGCTCGAACTCGGCGGCCTCGGCGGGGAACGCGGCGCGATAGGCCTCGAAGCGCCGTCGCCATGCCTGTTCGGCCGCCGCGCCCCGCTCCCGGGCGTCCCAGGCGGCGGCGATCTCTTCGGGAATTTCGAACGGCGGCGCCGTCCAGCCCAATGCCGCCCGGGTGGCGGCGGCTTCGTCTTCGCCCAGGGGAGCACCGTGGACGCCGTGGGTGCCCGCCTTGTTGGGCGCGCCCTCGCCGATCCGTGTCCGGCAGCAGATCAGCGTCGGCTTGCCGTCGCCCTGATCCGCGTTGGCCCTGGCCTGTGCCAGCGCCGCGTCCACCGCCTCGGCATCATGACCGTCCACGCCCGGGATGACGTGCCAGCCGTAGGCGGCGAAGCGCGCCGGCGTGTCGTCGCGGAACCAGCCTTCCACGGGACCGTCGATGGAGATGCCGTTGTCGTCGTAGAGGGCGATCAGCCTGGGGAGACGCAGGGTGCCGGCCAGGGACGCCACCTCGTGGCTGATCCCTTCCATCAGACAGCCGTCGCCGAGGAACACATAGGTGTAATGATCGACGATCCGGTGACCCTCCCGGTTGAATTCGGCGGCCAGCAGCTGTTCCGCCATCGCCATGCCCACGGCATTGGCCAGACCCTGGCCCAGGGGGCCGGTGGTGGTCTCGACGCCGGGCGTGAGGCCGGTCTCCGGATGACCCGGGGTCTTGCTGTGGAGCTGGCGGAACGCCTCGATCTCGCTCATGGGCAGGTCGTAGCCGGTCAGATTGAGCAGGGCGTAGAGCAGCATCGAGCCGTGGCCGTTGGAGAGCACGAACCGGTCCCGGTCGGGCCAGTCCGGGTTGGCGGGGTTGTGGCGCAGATGCCTGTCCCACAGGGCCACGGCGATCTCGGCCATGCCCATGGGGGCCCCGGGATGACCGGATCTGGCTTTCTCCACCGCGTCCACGGCCAGCATGCGCAGGGCGTCCGCCATGGGCTTCGTCATATCGGGATCGTGGCGGTCCCGGGTAGCCAGGACCGCACTGCCTGTCGTGTTGTTCATATTGCCCCCACGGCGCGTCGGCGCCGCTCCATCATCCGCGAGATAAAGGGTGTGAAGATCAGACGCATGGCGAGCTCCATCTTGCCGCCGGGCACGACGATGGTGTTGCCCCGGGACATCCAGGAGTCGTGGATCATGGTCAGCAGATAGGGGAAGTCGATGCCTTTCGGGCTGGCGAAGCGGATCACGCAGATGCTCTCGTCCGCCGTGGGGATGTCACGGGCGATAAACGGGTTGCTGGTGTCCACGCAGGGCACGCGCTGGAAGTTGACGTGGGTCTGTGCGAACTGCGGGCAGATGTAGTTCACGTAATCGGGCATGCGCCGCAGGATGGTGTCGGTCACCGCCTCGGTGGTGTAGCCGCGCAGCGCCTTGTCCCGGTAGAGCTTCTGGATCCACTCCAGATTGACCACCGGCACCACGCCGATGAGCAGATCGGAATGCCGGGCGATGTTGACCTCGTCCGTCACCACCGCGCCGTGCAGGCCCTCATAGAACAGCAGGTCGCTGTCGGCCGGCACGTCTTCCCAGGGCGTAAAGGTCCCGGGCTCCTGGCCGTACGGGGCCGCCTCGCCGTCATCGTGCAGATATTTGCGGACGCGACCGGTCCCGGTCTCGCCGTAATTCCGGAACAATTCCTCCAGCTCGGCGAACAGGTTGTTCTCCGGACCGAAATGGCTGAAGTGACGGTTGCCGGCTTCCTCGGCGGCGACCATCTGCGCCTTCATCGCCGCCCGGTCGTGGCGGTGGAAACTGTCCCCCTCGACGATGACGGCTTTGACCTCCTCCCGCCGGAAGATGTTCTGGAAGGTGCGGGTCACCGAGGTCGTGCCGGCGCCGGAGGAGCCGGTGATGGAAATAATCGGATGGCGTTCTGACACGCGCTTGTCTCCTTCTTCCTATCCGGTCCTGAACAGGCTGCGCTCGCGGAACAGCGGCTCGAGCGAATCGTTCGCGGTCGGCTCCCGGTGGTATCGCTCGATGCGTTCGACCTCATTCTTCGAGCCGAACACGAAACCGATCCGCTGGTGGAGATCCGTGGGCGTCACGTCCAGGATCGGCTGGCGCCCGGTGCTGGCGCGGCCGCCGGCCTGCTCGATAATCATGCCGATGGGGTTGGTCTCGTAGAGCACCCGCAGGCGCCCGCCCTTGTCCGGATCCTTGGTGTCGCGGGGATACAGGAACACGCCGCCGCGCATCAGGATGCGGTGGGCCTCGGCCACCAGGCTGGCGATCCAGCGCATATTGAAATCCTTGCCCCGCGGCCCGGTGCGCCCGGCCAGGCACTCGTCCACGTAACGCTTGACCGGCGGCTCCCAGAAGCGGCTGTTAGAGGTGTTGATGGCGAACTCGTGGGTGTCCTCGGGCACGCGCAGCTCCGGGTGGGTGACCTTGAACTCGCCGAGATTGTGATCGAGGGTGCAGCCGATCACGCCGTTGCCCACGGTCAGCACCAGCATGGTGCCGGGACCGTAGATGGCGTAGCCGGCCGCCACCTGGGTGCTGCCGGGCTGCAGGAAATCCTCGGCGACGACGTCGCGGCCGGACTCGATCACGTCGTCCGGGGCGCGCAGCACGGAGAAGATGCTGCCCACCGAGACGTTGACGTCGATGTTGCTGGAGCCGTCCAGGGGATCGGTAAGTAGCAGATACTTGCCGCGCTGGTGCACCGGAGGGATCTGGTAAGGCTCTTCCATCTCCTCCGAGGCGATACCGGCGAGCTGGCCCGACCATTCGGTCTGGCGGATCAGCATCTCGTTGCTGATCAGATCCAGCGGCTTCTGCGCTTCTCCATGGACGTTGGTGCCGTGGACGTTGATGTCGCCGGAAGCGATCTTCGACGGATCGGCCAGGGTGCCGAAGGCGACCTGCCGCGCGATGGCCTTTACGGCGATGGAGACATCCAGGATCAGGGCGTTGAAGTCACCGCTGGCCCCGGGGAAACGCCGCCGCTGCTCGATCAGATACCGGGTCAGGGTGGGATGTTTTGAGAGTGGCATGGCGATCAGCTCCTGGTCAGTCGTCGTTCTTGAATACCCGGCTGGCGAGCAGGTCTTCCGGCGCGATGGAGGTCAGGTCCTCCCGGGTCAGCTCACGGTCCCGTTCGGCGAACAGCCGGGAAGCCTGGCGCAGCCGCGCCCGGTCCAGCGCGTTGCGCACGCTGCGGGCGTTGGCGAAATGGGGTTGGGAGATACGCCGCTCCAGATATTTCTGCATCACCTCGCGGGTGCCTTCGGCGAAGCCGTAGTGCTGCTCGTCGAGCATGCGCTCGGAGATCGCCAGCAGTTCCTCGACGGTGTAATCGGGGAAGTCGATGTGGTGGGCGATACGGCTGCTCAGACCGGGATTGGACTGGAAGAAGGTGTCCATCCGGTCCTTGTAGCCGGCCAGGATCACCACCAGGTCCTGGCGCTGGTTCTCCATCACCTGGAGCAGGATCTCCAGGGCCTCCTGACCGTAGTCACGCTCGTTCTCCGGCCGGTACAGATAGTAGGCCTCGTCGATGAACAGCACGCCGCCCATGGCCTTTTTCAGCACTTCCTTGGTCTTGGGCGCCGTATGGCCGATGTACTGGCCCACCAGGTCGTCCCGGGTCACGGCGACCAGATGGCCCTTGCGCACGTAATCGAGCCGGTGGAGGATCTCGGCCATCCGCATGGCCACGGTGGTCTTGCCGGTGCCCGGGTTGCCGGTGAAGCACATGTGCAGGCTGGGGGTCTGGGCCTGCAGACCCATATTCATCCTCAGCTTGTCGATCACCAGCAGCGCGGCGATGTCCCGGATCCGCTGCTTGACCGGCACCAGCCCGACCAGATCCCGGTCGAGCTCGTCCATGACCGTCTCCACCCGGCTCTCGGCCAGCACTTCGCTGACCGTGCGGGCCGATGACGACGGCTGTTCCTTCTCCCGGGCTTCCGAAGTCGCCGGGGGCTGCGCGGCGCGGGTCCCGGGGATCATGTACGACGGATCGCTCATGACGCGGCCCGCCTCTGGGCCGGCCCGGCCAGCTCGGCGCGCATGGCGTCGATCACCGCCCGATAGTCGTCCTGGCCGAAGATCGCGCTGCCGGCGACGAAGGTATCGGCCCCGGCGTCGGCGACGCGGCGGATGTTGTCCACCTTGACGCCGCCGTCCACCTCGAGGCGGATGTCACCGCCGTGAGCGTCGATCAGCGCCCGGGCCCGCTCGATCTTGCGCAGCGCGGACTCGATGAAGCTCTGCCCGCCGAAGCCCGGATTGACGCTCATGATCAGCACCAGGTCCACCTTGTCGATCACCCATTCCAGCACGTCCAGGGGCGTGGCCGGGTTGAAGGCCAGTCCCGCCTTGCAGCCCTCGCTGCGGATCAGCTGCAGGGTCCGGTCCACGTGTTCGCTGGCCTCCGGATGGAAGCTCACCAGGTCCGCGCCCGAGCGGGCGAATTCCGTCGCCAGGGCGTCGACCGGTTTCACCATCAGGTGCACGTCGATGGGCGCCTCGGTGTGCCCGCGCAGGGCCTGGCAGACCATCGGTCCGAAGGTCAGGTTGGGCACATAGTGGTTGTCCATGACGTCGAAGTGGATCCAGTCTGCGCCGGCGTCCACGACCGCGCGCACCTCCTCACCGAGGCGCGCGAAATCGGCGGACAGGATCGACGGGGCGATGCGGTACACGGCTCAGTACCGCTCGCCGGCCGGCCGCTCCGTGGCATAACTGCGCACCGTGTAGCGCATGCGCCGGCCGTCGGATTCCTGGCGCAGCAGACCGAAGCCGGGCTCCTTGGAGGGACGGTTGGCGATAAAGCACATGCGGATGCTCTCGATGCCGCGGGTGGCGTCGAACGCGATCAGCCGGATGTAGTACTCGGAGAAGGTCTCCCGGCACTCCTTGAGCTCCATAAGGATGCCGGCTGCGTCCTTCAGATCGAACATCGGCATCCCGTACATCTCCCAGTAGGTGTTCCGGGGATGAGGGTCGTCGGTGTATTCGATGCTCCAGGCATAGCCCTTGTCGAGGCCATACTGGATCTGCATCGTGATCTCCTCATCCGTGAGGTCCGGCAGGAAACTGAACTGGCCCTGGGTCACACGGCCGGTGGGGTTGTTCATCATGGTCGTAGACTCCTCAGACGGCGGTCGCCGGGGTGACGGCGAAGTCGCTGGTGTCGGTGCTGGTGTAATCGAAGGTGACGTTCTTCCAGGTATCCAGCGCCTGCTTTAGCGGGGTGCAGAACTCGGCGGCCTTCTTCAGCACGTCCGGTCCTTCCTTCTGCAGGTCCTTGCCCTCGTTGCGGGCCTTGACGATCGCCTCCAGGGCGACCCGGTTGGCCACGGCGCCGGACTGGATGCCGGCCGGATGGCCGATGGTCCCGCCACCGAACTGAAGCACCACGTCATCGCCGAACAGGTCGATGAGCTGGTGCATCTGGCCGGCGTGGATGCCCCCGGAGGCCACGGGCATGACCTTGCGCAGATCCGCCCAGTCCTGATCGAAGAAGATGCCCCGGGGCAGATCCTGTTTGTTGTAGCTCTCCCGCAGGACGTTGTAGTAGCCCTGGACGGTGAGCGGGTCGCCCTCGAGCTTGCCCACCGCCGTGCCGGCGTGGAGATGGTCGACACCGGCCAGACGCAGCCACTTGGCGATGACCCGGAAGCTGACGCCGTGGGTCTTCTGGCGGGTGTAGGTGCCGTGGCCGGCCCGGTGCATGTGCAGGATCATGTCGTTCTTGCGCGCCCACTGGCTGATGCTCTGGATCGCGCTCCAGCCGACGATCAGGTCGATCATGATGATCACCGAACCCAGGTCCTTGGCGAACTCGGCCCGCTCGTAGATGTCCTCCATGGTCGCGCCGGTGACGTTCAGATAGCTGCCCTTGACCTCGCCGGTGGCCGCGCTGGCCTTGTTGACCGCATCCATGACGTACAGGAAACGATCACGCCAGTGCATGAAGGGCTGGGAGTTGATGTTCTCGTCGTCCTTCATGAAATCCAGACCGCCCTTGAGGCCCTCGTA
>CBDTYJ010000125.1:0-7694 GCA_965364575.1 uncultured Gammaproteobacteria bacterium | reverse complement strand
TGTGGTCCCGAAGCAGCTCCTGCAGCACCCGCACCAGCAGGCTCATGGGGATGATTTTCGGCACCAGGTCGTCCACCAGCCGCGGCGCCGAGCGCGCGAGCCGGTCCAGAAGCTGCTGGGCCTCCTCATGACCGAGCAGTTCGTGGGCATTCTCGGCGACTATCTGATTCAGATGGGTGGCCACGACCGTCGCCGGATCGACCACTGTATAGCCATGGGATTGAGCCTGGTCGCGGCGGGAAGGGTCGATCCACAGGGCATCGAGACCGAAAGCCGGGTCCTTGGCCGGTACGCCCTCGACCCCAACCGTGGCCTGGCCGGGATTGATGGCCAGCAGCCGCTCCGGTTGCACTTCCGCTTCGGCCACGGTGGCGCCCAGTATCGTCAGCCGGTAAGCGTTCGGAGCCAGGTCCAGGTTGTCGCGGATGTGGACCGGCGGCACGAGGAATCCCAGCTCTTCGGACAATTTCTTGCGTACACCCTTGATCCGACCGGTCAGTTCGCCGCCCTGGGCGCGATCGACCAGGGGTATCAGCCGATAGCCGACCTCCAGTCCGATCGGGTCCGCTTCGGCCACGTCCTCCCAGCTCAGCTCCCGGGTCTCCGGCGCCGGCGCCTCGGCTTCCGGCGCGGTTTCCACCGGCATCTCGGCCCGCCGCTTCTGGGCCAGCCAGGCGCCGGTGCCGCACACGGCGGCGAGGGCCAGGAACGCCAGATTCGGCATGCCGGGGATCAGTCCCAGCAAGAACAACACCCCGGCCGCCACCGCCAGCACCCGGGGATCACCGAACAGCTGGCTGACGATCTGGTCGCCCATATTCTGGGATCGCGACATGCGGGTGACGATGATGGCCACGGCCGTAGACAGGAGCAGCGACGGGATCTGTGCCACCAGTCCGTCGCCGATGGTCAGCAGGGTGTAGGTCCGGGCGGCCTCGCCGAAAGCCATGTCGTGCTGACCGACACCTACGGCGAGACCGCCGACGATGTTGATGAACAGGATCAGGATGCCGGCGATGGCGTCGCCACGGACGAACTTGCTGGCGCCGTCCATGGAACCGTAGAAATCCGCCTCGGCCCGCACTTCCGCCCGTCTCTCCGCGGCCTCTTCCTGGGTGAGGATGCCGGCGTTGAGATCCGCATCGATGGCCATCTGCTTGCCGGGCATGGCATCCAGCGTGAAACGCGCGGCCACTTCGGAGACGCGCCCGGCACCCTTCGTGACGACGACGAAGTTGATGATCACCAGGATGGCGAACACGACGATGCCGACGGCATAGTTTCCGCCGATGACGAACTCGCCGAAGGCCTCGATCACGCGTCCGGCCGCGTCGCTGCCCGTGTGCCCGTCCAGCAGCACCACGCGGGTCGAGGCCACGTTCAGCGCCAGGCGCAGCAGGGTGGCCGCCAGCAGGACGGTCGGGAAGACGCCGAAATCCAGCGGTCGCAACACGTAGATCGTGGCCAGGATCACGACCAGGGACAGGGATATGTTGAAGGTAAAGAATGCGTCCAGCAGCACCGGATGCATGGGCACGATCATCATCGCGATCAGCACCAGCACCAGCACCGGGGCGCCGAGGCCGGAGCGTCCGACCTTACCTGCGTTGATGGCAAGCTGCTCCACAGTCATCGCTGTTCAACCTCGTCCTCGTCGATCTCGACTTCCGGGCGCGATGGCGGCAGCTCGCCGCTCACCCGCGCCCGCCGCACCCGGTATACCCAGGTAAGGATCTGCGCCACCGCCGCGTAGAGACGGGCGGGGATCTCCTGGCCGATATCCGTACTTCGATACAGGGCGCGCGCCAGCGGTGGCGCCTCGAACAGGGCGACCCGGTGCTCGCTGGCCAGGTCGCGGATCCGGGCCGCGACAAGATCGGCGCCCTTGGCGACCACCGTCGGTGCCCGCATCTTCTGCTCGTCGTATTTCAGCGCCACCGCGAAGTGGGTGGGGTTGGTGATGACCACGTCGGCGGTGGGCACGTCCTGCAGCATCCGGCGGCGGGCGAATTCCTGCTGCAGGCTGCGGATGCGGCTCTTGACCTCCGGCCTGCCGTCGGTTTCCTTCATCTCGTCCCGGACTTCCTGGCGCGTCATGCGTAACTGGCGGGCGTGCTGCCACAGCTGGAACGGCACGTCGATGGCGGCGATCAGTATCAGTGAGATGCTGAGCAGCAACAGCGCCGATCCCGCCATCCGCGCGCTGGCACCGATAGCTTCGCCTACCGGTGCCGCGCCCAGGGCCAGCAGCTCCGGCGCCCAATGCCACAGCAGCGCCACAGCGAGACCGGTGACCAGCATCGCTTTGGCGAAGGCCTTGACCAGTTCAATCAGTCCCTTGGGACCGAACACGCGCTTGAGCCCTTTGACCGGATCCAGTTTCTCGAGCTTCGGCGCCAGGGGCTTGAGACTGAATGACCAGCCGCCGGTCAGCGTGGGCGCCAGCACAGCTGCCGCCAGCAGCACCAGCAGGAACGGTGCGATCACGATCAGCGCCGAGCCCATCGCATCACCCAGAGCCGCAGGCAGCACGGCCGGGTCCCTGGACATCTGACCGGGCGTACTCAGCCCGCGGCGGATCAGGTTCAGCATGGACGCGGTCATCGGTCCATGGGCCATCACCATCATCGCGCCGCCTGTGGTCATCACCAAGGCCGCACTCAATTCCCGGGAGCGGGGGACCTGACCCTTTTCGCGGGCATCTCGCAACCGCTTTGGCGTCGCTTGTTCGGTCTTCTCCTGATAGCTCTGTTCGTCGGCCATGATCAGCCTCCCGTAACCAGGCTGGTGGCGAGCCGCAACGCGTCATCAATCATGGACTGCAGGGCCGGCACCACATTGCCGACGCCCAGGGCGAGGATGACGAAACCGAGGATCATGGTGACCGGGAAACCGACCGCGAACAGATTAAGATTCGGCGCCGCCCGGCTCATGACGCCGAAAGCGAGATTGACCACCAACAGCGAGGCCAGCGCCGGCAGCGCCATCTGCATGGCGGCGGCGAACATCCGCGAGCCGAACGCGACCACCGCCCAGGCATCCTCAGCGCCCATTGCATTGGCGCCAGGCGGCAACAGATCGAAGCTTTCGACGAGGATGCCGATCAGCGCCAGATGCGCATTGAAAGCCAGGAACAACAGCGTGCTGATGACGACGTAGAACTGGCTGAGTACCGGTACGTTGCCCCGCTGGGGATCCACCATCGTGGCGTAACCCAGACCCATGCTCATGGAGATGGTCTGCCCACCCACGACCATGGCATCGAATATCATCTGCACCACGAATCCCATGGCCACCCCGATCGCCACCTCGCGGGCGGCGATCAGCACGGTGCCGAATCCGATGGCTGCGGGCGCGGCGGGGGCGCTCAGCGGCACCACCACCAGGGTCAGCACCACCGCCAGCAGCACGCGCACGCGTATCGGCACCAGGCGCCCGCCGATCACCGGTGCCACCATGCACATGCCGGTCACCCGGGCGAACGGCCACAGGCCGACCCCTAGCGTCTCGACGATCTGTTGAGTGGTGATGACCATCTGGCGTCCCTGGCTGGCCGCGCGGCTCAGCCGATCAGCCCCGGTATGCTGGAGAACAGGGTGTGGGTGTAGCCAGTGATCAGCTTCAGCATCCAGGGCGCCGCCAGCGCGGTCACCAGAGCCAGCACCAGCAGCTTGGGGATGAAACTCAGCGTCATCTCGTTGATCTGGGTCGCGGCCTGGAACATGCCGATGATCAGGCCGGCGGCCAGGGCGCTCAGCAGTAGCGGCGCCGCCAGCAGGGCAGTGATGGTCATGGCCTCGCGGGCGATGGTGATGACGGTTTCAGGAGTCATTTTCGGAACCGCCCTCAGCTAACCAGGAAGCTCGAAGCCAGGGTTCCGATCAGCAGCCCCCAACCGTCCACGAGGACGAACAGCATGATCTTGAAGGGCAGCGAGATCAGCATGGGCGAGAGCATCATCATGCCCATGGACATCAACACGCTGGCGACCACCAGATCGATGATCAGGAACGGGATGAAGACCAGGAAACCGATCTGGAATGCAGTCTTCAACTCGCTGGTGATGAAACTCGGGATCAGCACCGCCAGCGGCACATCCTGCTCGGACTCGTAGCCCTCGTCACCAGCGAGACCGGAGAACATCGACAGGTCGGCTTCCCGGGTCTGGCTGAGCATGAACTCGCGGAATGGCGTCATCGCCTGGCCCGCCGCCTGCATCATCTCCATCTCGCCGTTGACATAGGGCGTCACGCCGTCGGTGTACGCTGCGCTCAGCACCGGGTGCATGACGAAAAAACTGAGGAACAGTGCCAGCCCGATCAATACCTGGTTGGGCGGCGTCTGGGGGGTGCCCAGGGCCTGGCGCAGGATCGCCAGCACGATGATGATGCGGGTGAAGGAGGTCATCGCCAGGAGCAGCGAGGGCAATACGGTCAGGGCCGTCATCAGCAACAGGACCTGGATGCTCACACTCCAGGTCTGCCCACCCTCGGGGCTGTCGGTAACCGCCACCGCGGGGATGCCGGTCTCGGCCAGGCCCAGCGCGGGCGCGGCCATCAGGACGACAAGAAACAGCAGCCGGGTCACCGCGGGCTCCCGCCGACCATATCGCGCAGCCGGCGTGCGAACGGTGTGTCGGACTGGGGACCGGCGGGCACCGTCAGGGGCTGCTCCAGCACATGCAGGGTGCGCATGCCGCCGCTGCCGACACCGACCAGCAGCTGGGTGTCTCCCACCTGCACCAGCAGGATCCGGTCACGGGCGCCCAGCGAGGCGGCGGCGATGACGCGGATGGCGCCGGCGTTGCCCCCGATCTGGAATCGCTTTACGCCCCAGGCCAGCAGCAGGATAAGGACCAGGACGGCGATCAGACTCGTGAGGACGCCGGCGACCCCGCTGGTCGGCGGCGCCGCATCCGCGGCGCTCGCCGCGACCGGCGTCAAGGTCAGCAATGCCACGATGATCCTGGACACGATATTCATCCCCGTCACCGCAGTTTGCGGACCCGCTCGGCCGGACTGACGACGTCCGTGAGGCGGATGCCGAATTTGTCATTGACCACGACGATCTCGCCGTGGGCCACGAGGGTGCCGTTGACCAGCACGTCCAGCGGTTCGCCCGCGAGGCGATCGAGCTCCACGACCGAGCCCTGGCTGAGCTGCAGCAGATCGCCGACGCTCATGCTCGTGCGGCCCACCTCCAGCGACAGGTTCACCGGCACATCCAGGATCAGGTCCAGGCGATGGGCCTGCTCCTTCCCCGTCGCGTCAGCTTGCAGATTGTCGAATTCGGCAGCCGCGAATTTCTCGGCGGCTTTCGCTTCGGCACCTTCGTCGACCGCACCCGACTCCGGAGCAGCCTGTTCTGTCTCACTCATGATTACTTCTCCCGTTGTCGGGGCCGGGTTCCGCGGCCCGCAAGACCTTTACCGAGTTGAATCCCCTGGACACACCGAAGCTGCCCTCCAGCACTACGCTGTCGCCGGAGTAGACGGCTACCGTCGCCGGCAGATCGATAGGGATGACGTCGCCGGGCTTCAGATTGACCAGTTCGCCCAGGCTGATCTCGGTCTCTGCCATGACGGTGCGCAACGTCACCGAAGCGTCCCGCACGTCCTCGCGGAGGGCGTTGACCCAATAGTCCTTGTCCTGAGCCCGCTCGGTCGGACTGCCGACGTTGACGAAATGACGGATGGGATCGATCAATGCCGAGGGCCAGACCACGTGGAATTCGCCGCCGTGGCCGGCGATTTCGATTTCGAACCGGCTCAGATAGACCGCGTCACTGGGCGCCGCCACCGCAGCGAATTGGGGATCGGACTCCGAACGCAGCCAGGAGAATTCCATCTCCAGGAAGGCTGACCAGGCTTCCTTCAGATCGACCATCACCCGATCGGCCACGTTGCGGGTCAGACGCCGCTCGGTGGGGGTGAACGACGCGGCGTCCGGCTTGCGCTGACCCCCGCCCCGGCCACCGAAATAAGCATCGACGAATTCGAACACCAGGTCCGCGTCGAAGCTGATCAGGAAGGCGGTGCCCTGGGGCTCGGCGCGGATCAGGTTCAGGCTGGTGGGGATGGGCAGCGATCCGGCGTACTCGCCCCATTTGACCATCTGCACGGGCTGGCCGACGACCTCGACCGGCCTGTGGAATAGCTGGAACAGGCTGAGCCGCAACAGACCCGCCAGACGTTCGTTGATGGACTCGAGCGCCGGCACCCGGCCGCGGACGATCCGGTCCCATTGGGTGATGTCCACGTCCCTTACCGTGCCGGGGGCAGCACCAGCGTCGCCATCCGTGGCAACGCTGCCGTCCTGCACTCCCGCGAGGAGGGCTTCGGACTCTTCCCTGGTCAAGACCTCGTCACGTTCCATCGCGGGTCACTGCACCACAAAGCTGGTGAAATAGAGATCCTCGACGCCGGGTTCGCCGATCTGACTCTCGACCACCGCCTGGACCTCGGCCAGCGCCCGGCTACGAAGATCTTCCTTGCCTTCCCGGGTCGACAGCGTCTTCAGGTCCGCGCCTCCTACCAGCATCAGCAGGTTGTTGCGGATGACCGGGTTGTGCTGTTCCACCGCTTCGATGACGGCGGCATCTCGCGCCATGACTTCTACCGTCACCTGCAGGAACCGCATCGCAGCAGGGCTCTCGAAGCTCACTACCAGAGGCGGCTCCAGGGCCAGGTAGATCGGCGGCGGGAGCTCTTTCTTTCCGTCCTTCTCGCCGTCTTCGGCGGATGACTCGGCATCCCCCTCGGCGTGGGTCTCGGTGGAGGCCATCCGTCCGGTCACCATCTCGGTGACGATCTGGCTGGCGGTGACGATGGCGAACATGCCGATCGCGATCCCCGCCCACTTCAGCGCCGCCGGCGCCTTCTTCTTCCCGGGTTCTTCCGGTGTGGCCACTTCGGCTTCTTCGCCGGCCACAGCTGCGTCATTCCCTGACATTTTCCCGTTCCTTTGTTGGAATCCGGGAAATATGTTGCAAACCCCGTGCCAGTTAGGGGGCAAGGGATTTTGACTCTAATAATCAACAGCTTAAAGAGTCGGAATCAAAAAAGGGTTGGCGCTGCCGAGCCATCCCGGCACTGTCTGCCGGAAATTTGACGCCTATCCGTCGGTTTCCGGGCGCCCGATGGCCGCTCAGGCGTAGGCGTCAAACAGGCCGATCCGGCCGGGTCCCCGTGCTGGCACGGATTCGAGTTCGTATTCGGAATCGTCAACACCGGACCCGGTCGCCGTCGCGACGGCCGGCCGCGCGGTCCGTTCATCGGTACCCTGCTCTCCCGGCCGGCCGGAGCTGCCCTGCTGGGACAGATCGATGCCCTGCTGGGCGAACATCTCCCGTAGCCGCGGCATCGCCGACTCCAGGGCTTCCCGGGCCTGGGGATGCTGGGCAGTCAACCACAGCTGGGCCTGGTCGTCCTGCAGCCGCAGCTGGATGTCGATGGGTCCCAGGTGAGCCGGATTCAGGCTCATGCGCGCGGTCTGATGCTCGCCCCGGACCACGACGGCGAGACGCTCAGCGAGGGAGCGTGCCCACTGGGGGTCGCCCAGGGGCTGTCTGGGCCCGGGTAGCTGAAAGGCGGACTCCCGGTTCGGCAAGGGCCGCTCGCCGCCCGCTTCACGTACCGTTACCCGGATGGATTCGAATGGCAGATCCGGCAGGTCCGAACCATCCGCGCTGGCCGG
>CBDTYJ010000124.1:0-7700 GCA_965364575.1 uncultured Gammaproteobacteria bacterium | reverse complement strand
AGATGTCGGTACAGACCCTGGCATCTTCCTCGTTGACGAGTTTTTCGTAGATGCCTTCGATCAATATTCTGTTCGCCATGGCGCCCGCCGGAGACTGATGTTGCGCTGACAGTCTACGTGTCTCGTGCCCTGCTGCCACGCTGCCTCGAATCCGCCATCGTGTTTCTTGTTATCTCGCCGCGATCCGGAAGGCGCGTCGAGTTCCCGCGAACCCCGCGAATCAATTCTCGAAGCCCCGGGGTCATCCAGTTATCCTCTGCTCTGCCCTGACGGGATCATGAAACCGAGGGAGCGAAGCGGTTACCCGCGCCGCCGAAGGGACGACACCGTTCGAAAGCGCGCCGCACAGTCAAGAGCGAACCAGGACTTAGCAAGATGAAGACATCAATTCGATTCCACAGCCTGTCGACGATCCTGTTGTCATGCCTGCTTGCGTGGATCGCCGCCATGGGACCGCGCCCTGTGCTGGCTGCAGCCGAGCAGGCCGCTACAGATCCACCGGCCGATCCGGCCGGGGCACCCCCGGTGTCCGATGCCTCGATCGCGGAACTGCGCGCCCTGCTGGAGCGCCAGCAGCAGATGATCGAAGCCCAGAGACAGCAAATCCAGAGCCAGCAGTCGCAGATCGACCAGCAGCAGGCGCAGCTCAGCAGTCAGACCGGATTGCTGCAGGGCATGCAGACGCGGCTGGATCAGCTGGAGATGGAGCAGGGTGAGGTCCCACGGACCGGCCCCCAGGACCAGGACCTGCGGGAGACGGTGGCGACGCTGCAGGAACGTCTCGCGGCCATCCCCGAGGATCCGGTCAGCGCCCTTGGAGAAGAGGGTTTCCCTGGCTCGATCCGTGTGCCCGGCACCAACGCCGCGATGAAGATAGGCGGCTTCGTCAAAGGCACCCTGGTCAAAAGCTTTGATCCGCTGGCCACCACCGATCGCTTTATCGTCGGCTCGATCCCGGTCGGCGATTCGGAACCCGGGGCCGAGGAACAATCGAGCCTGACCGCCAATCAGTCTCGGGTGAATCTGGAGACGCGGGAGAAAACCGGTGTCGGTGATCTGCGCGCCTTTGTCGAGGCGGACTTTGCCAGTTCGGGAGATACGTTCCGGCTCCGACATGCCTACGGTCAGTACCGGAACATCCTGACCGGCAAGACCTGGTCGACTTTTTTCGACCCGCTGGCGGGGCCCGAGGAGATCGACTTCGAGGGGATCAACGGCCGGACCATCCTGCGTCAGACCCAGATCCGTTGGTTCCCGCGGATCGGGCGGCAATGGGATCTGCAGGTGGCCCTGGAGGATCCGCAGTCCGAGGTCTCGGAGATAGATTTCAGGGGCAGCGCGGATCCGGGAGATCCGGCCTTCAACCCGGACTTCGGCAGAGAGATCGATTCGGACGGCGTGTCCGACCTGCCGGATCTCGTGGCCAGCATCCGCCGGACCTGGTTCGGTCGCTGGCACCTGAAGACCGCTTTCGTCTGGCATCAGGTGCGTGCCCAGTATTCGCAACAGCCGTCGCTGCCCAAAGAGAGCGAGGCCGGATGGGGGCTGAGCACCAGCGGCGCGTTCAAGGCCGGCTGGCTGGATGAGAGGGACAACATCAAGTTCCAGCTCATCTTCGGCGACGGGGTGTCCCATTACGTCAACGATCCCTCCAGCGTCGGCGGCCTCGACGGCGTCTTCACCCCGGACGGTTCAAAGATCAAGACATTGCCGATCCTCGCGGGCTTCGCCGCGTACCAACACTGGTGGAACGATACCCTGCGGTCGAATTTCATCGTCAGCGGCGTGCAGATCGACAACGAGAGCTTCCAGCCGGACGACGCCTACAAGCGGACGATCCGGGCCAGCACCAACCTGTTCTGGTCGCCGACACCGCGGGTCGATGTGGCCGCGGAATTCATCTGGGGTCAGCGCACCAATCGGGACGGACAGGAGGGGGATGCTTCCCAGGTGCAGTTCGCCACCAAATACCGATTCTGAGCCGTCAGGGTTCCGCGGACCTGGCGCCATAGCGCCACAGACGGTGATCCGTGGCGAACCGGGTCAGGGCGAGGGCCCGAATGTCTCGGTGTGGATCCGGGACGGCGGCACGCCGCGGTCGCTGAGTTGTGCGCTCAGCCCGGCCAGAAAACGGGTCGGGCCGCAGAGATAGAATTCCCCATCCAGGGCCGGCAGTGCATCGGAGATGAATTCAACGTCGACGCGTCCGCGCAGATGGAAGTCGCGGCCCTCGATGTCTTCGTCCCGGGGCTGACTGTAAGCGACCCGGTGTCTGATATTCTCGCCTCTCTCGACAAGCTCCCGGACCTCGTCCGCCAGGGGATGATGAGCGCCGTCCCGCGCCCCGTGGACGAACAGGACCGGACGCTCGCTCTGCTCCCGGCTCAGGGCATGCAGCATGCTGACCATGGGCGTGACGCCGATGCCGGCGCTGATCAGGACCACAGGCCGGGAACTGGGCTGCAGGATGAACTCGCCCTCGGGCCGAGACGAGCTCACGATCGCCCCGATCTCGAGCGAGTCGTGGAGATGGCGGGAGACGAGTCCCAGGGGTTCCCGCTTAACGCTGATCCGATAGCTTCCCGTGCCGGGACCGTTGGACAGGGAATAGGTCCGTTTCGAAGGTTGCTGGTGGCCGTCGACGCGCAGTTCCAGAGGCAGGTATTGCCCGGCCTCGAAATCCGGTAACTCGCCGCCGTCCCGGGCGGTGAATACGAAAGAAGTCACATCCTCGCTCTCCCGGATCTTCTCGATCAGTTTCAGCGAACGTATGGAGCCCTTCGGTGCACTCCAGCGCAAGGGCAGCACGCCGTCGAGACACACGATATCTTCGACATCGACGATGACGAGCCGCTGGGCGCCGGGGTGCCTCGCCACCTCATCGGAATCCCAGTCGATGGTGGCTGTACCGGTGAGCTGAAGCAGGCTGCCCCGCTCGAAATCGACGAACAGCAGACCCACCCGCGGGTCCTCGACCAGGTTGCCGATGGTGTTGAAATGGTTGTTGCCGGCATAGTCGGGAAAAACCAGGCGCGCGTCGTTCTCGACCTTGACAAAACCGGGTGCGCCGCCCCGGTGTGAGGCATCCATGCCGAAGGCCGGGTGATCGCCGCCGCCATGGAATCCGCTGGCGATGAAGAAGGTGTCGGCGGTGCGGATCCATGATTGCATGTCCGCCTCCAGACGACGGTGCCGGCTTGAGGAGGCCCGGGCGGGATCCACCTCGACGTGGTGCCAGGCCCGTTCGGTAATGTACTGGGGGCAGTTGCCGAAGGCCTGCGCCACCGACAAGCTCAGGCCTCCGTCGCCGGACTCGACGATCGACCCGTTGACCCGGTTGCGTCGCCGGGTTTCCAGTTCGATCCCGAGCAGACCGAGTTCCGCACCGGCCAGCAGTGAGCCTTCGAGAGCATCCCCGGAAAAGGGGCGGGTGATGAGGTGCAGATGTCGCGGGCCCGGCGATTGCACGAACCCGGGCGGTCCGACCAGCAGCGTGACCCAGGGGCGTCCGTCCGCATCCCGGGCGGCCGCCACCACGAACGGCAGTCGTCGGTAGAACTCGCGGTGTTGATCCGGCAGGATCGGCCGGACGACCTGCCTGGCCCACGGCTCGATGGCGTCGCGCACGCCGAGACGTGACTGCACGGCCTGCTCGCCCGTGTGGAAGGGTGATGATGGGCTGGCGGCGGTCTGTTGAATCTGCATGGCTCCGGTCTCCGGTGTTCAGGCGGCGATAAACTCGATGCGGATGTTGCCCGGGATACGGCACATCATGTGGCGGATGCCGCTGTCCCCCAGGCCTTCAGGCTCGAATTCGACCTCGGTGTCGTCCCGTGCGGCGAGTTCACTGGTGAGCTTGTCGAGATCGCCGTCGTCGCCGACGCGCAGGGCCAGGTGGTGAAGGCCGATGTTCTTGCGGCGGTCGAAGGCGACGGCGCGGGCCGGATCCTCCGCCTGCCACAGGGTGATCATGATTGCGCCGTCGCTCAGAAAGACGGCCGGGTAGTCGGCAATTTCGCCGACCTGGCCAAAGCCGAGGGCGTCGACGAAGAAGCTGCGGGCGTCCGCCAGGTCCGGGACGGTGAGACCCACGTGGTGGGCGCCGCGGGTTTTTGCAGAAGGCTGGGTCATGGCATTTCTCCTCAGGAATCCGGTCGTTTGCTTGCGTGATCATTGTGTGCTCCTGTTCCTTTCGGATAAATACCGTCTTTTTGATAACATTGCTGCGAAAAATGGAGCAATAGTCCCCATGGATCGATTTGCCGCCATGCGAGCGTTCGTCGAAATCGTCGATCAGGGAAGCCTGACGGCGGCGGCAGAAGTTCTGGAACGCTCTCAGCCCGCCGTGGTCCGGACACTCGCGGCACTTGAGACCCATCTGGGCACCCGTCTGTTGCAGCGGACCACCCGCCGCATGTCACTGACCGCTGACGGGCGCGATTATCTGGCCCGCTGCCGCCGGATTCTGGCTGACGTGGAGGAGGCGGAAGTGGCCGTCGGCCAGGCGCAGGGCGAGCCCCGGGGCGAATTGAAGATGACCGCACCGGTGCAGTTCGGTCAGCTCCACGTGACTCCGGCATTATCCGGCTTTCTGCGCCGTTACGACAAAGTGCGGATCGACCTGATGCTGGTGGACCGGATCGTGGATCTGGTGGAGGAGGGCATCGATTTGGCGATCCGGATCGGGCACCTCAGGGACTCGTCCATGGTCGCCGTGCGCGTGGGCGCAGTCCGGCGGGTGGTCTGCGCCAGCCCCGCCCTGCTGAGCCAGACGGGCGTGCCCGCGCATCCGGGGGCGCTGACGGATCTGCCCTGTATCCGGCTGCAGAATCTGGCCCGGGCCGGCAGCTGGCTGTTCCGGGACGGTGGTCGCGACCTTGGCGTGCGGGTCGACGGCCGTTTCGGCTGTAACCAGATCGCCGCCGCCACCAAGGCCTGTGTCGACGGCGTGGGGTTCGGGCAGTTTCTCTCCTATCAGGTCCAGCATCTGGTCGATCAAGGTTGCCTGACGATGGTGCTGGAAGCATTCGAGCCGAAACCGGTGCCGGTGAGCCTGGTTTACGCGGGCGGCCGTCTGGTATCGGCGCGACTCCGGGTCCTCGTCAACTGGCTCAAGAGCGAGTTACGGGGCAGCGCCGCATCGGGTGTGGGCCCGGCCTGAATGGCCGCTCTCCTGATCCGTTTTTCGACCCCACGTTCACCGTCCGTTCTGCGCGGCCAGGATGATTCCATCGTCTCCTCCGGCCAGGTGGTCACGTTCCGTGAGCTGGCGCCGCGCGCCTTGGTGCTCGAGATTCCCGGCACCAATCAGGCCTTTGTCCTCACCCACCCGGAGTTCGTCGCCCCTTTTGTGATCGATTTTCTGAGACGATCACGGCGCTTCCGGAAGGGCAGGCGGCGCCGTCCGGCGCGGCCGAAACGCCGTCGCCGATGTGCATCAGGGCCCGTCCTGGCAGGGCATGGACCGTCGGTTTGTGCGGTCGTGTCGGTCTACCCCCCTCGGGTCTTGGCCGGCCCTCCGGCAGCCCGGAGACAGGGCTATGTTTAGGATATGGACGCCGCGCAGCAGGATTTCTATCTCCTCGGGGTGGCGCTGGCCATCGGTCTGCTGATCGGTATCGAGCGCGGCTGGGAGGAACGCACGGCGGCGGAAGGCCGGCGGATTGCCGGCATGCGCACCTACGGGCTCATCGGCCTGCTCGGTGGCGTGGTGGGCCTGCTGACCGAAGCGTTCGGCGCCGTGGCGTTCGGACTCGCCTTTATCGCTCTGGCCGGCACGCTGACGGCCGCGTACATCGCCAATCCGAGACGCGACGAAGACGTGGGCATCACCAGTCTGATCGCGGGGCTCCTGACTTTCGTATTCGGGTCGATAGCGGTGGCCGGCGAAGTGGCCATCGCGGCCGCGGCCGCGGTCGTCACGACCCTGCTCCTGAGTTACAAGCCCGCGCTCCATCGCTGGCTGGGCACACTGGAGCTCGGCGAGCTGCGGGCCGGCATCAAATTGTTGATCATCTCCGTGGTCCTGCTGCCGGTACTCCCCGACCGGGGATACGGACCCTGGCAGGCGCTCAACCCCTACGCCATCTGGTGGATGGTGGTCCTGATCGCCCTGATCTCTTTCGTGGGTTATTTCGCGGTGAAGTTCAGGGGACCCCGGCGCGGACTCCTGTTCACCGGGCTGTTCGGCGGCCTGGCTTCTTCCACCGCGCTTACGCTGCATTTCTCCCGGGCGGCGCGCCGGGACGGCGAGATTGTGTCGATCCTGGCGACGGGCATCCTGCTCGCCTGCGGAACCATGGCTCCACGGATGTTGCTGGTCGCGACGGTGTTGAACCCGGGTCTGTTCAGTTCGCTGTTGGTACCGGCCGCCGTGATGGCCGCCGTGGTGTGGCTGACCGCCGCATGGTCCTGGCAGAGACGCCCTGCGCCGGACGCGCCGCTGACCTCACCTTTGCGCAATCCGCTGGAATTGAGGGCCGCGATCCTGTTCGGCATGCTGCTGGCCGTGGTCCTGGTTTTGGGCAAGGCGCTCCAGGCCCGGTACGGGGACGCGGGCGTTCTGGCGCTGGCCGCCGCTTCCGGCGTCGCCGACGTGGATGCGATCACCCTCTCGCTGGCGCGCATGAGTGGCGGGGGCCTGACGGCGCGCGTGGCGGTTCTCGGCATGGTGCTCGCCAGTGCCGTCAACAGCGTGGTCAAGGGCGGCATCGCGGCCATGGTGGGGGGGAGGGAGATAGGCCTCCGGGTCGGCCTGCCCCTGGCGGCCAGCGCGTTGGCCGGATTACTGGCCGCGTGGGGATGGGTTTAGCCCCGCGATCCGGCAAACCATAGCGGCGACCCGAGGCCTGACGCACGCCTTCTGTGATTGATTCCCCGATGGGCCGCACGGTATCGTCAGATCTCGCCGGGTTCGGTTTTACGGGTCCCGTGTCGCGCGACTGCAGACCGGATCCGAGGCACTCGCAACGGGGGAGAATATGAAGCCGATTCGACACATTCTGGTCACAGCATTGCTCTGCGTCTGCGGCGCAGACGGTTTTGCCGACGATTCCACGACGGTGCTGGTCACCGGGGCTAACCGGGGGCTGGGTCTGGAGTACGCCAGCCAGCTATCGGAAAAGGGTTATACAGTGATCGGCACGGCCAGAAATCCCGACAGGGCCGAGGAATTGTCCGTCATCGCCGACCGGGTGGAACAGCTGGATGTGGCCGATCCCGCCAGCGTCGCGGCTCTGGCCAAGCGGCTCGAAGGCGTGCCCATCGATATCCTGATCAACAACGCCGGCATATTCGAGCGCCAGGACACGACCATCGACGGCGTGGACTACGAGATGATGGAGCGGACCTTCGCCGTCAACACCCTGGGACCGTTGCGGGTCACCCAGGCCCTGTTGCCCAACCTCCGCGCAGGACAACGCAAGCTCATCGTCAGCATGTCATCGCAGCTTGGCAGCATCGAGAATTCCAACGGACGCTGGTACGCCTATCGGGCGAGCAAATCGGCCCTGAACCAGATCAACAAGATCTGGAGCGCGGAGTTGGGTCCCCAGGGCTTCACCTGTGTCGTGGTCCATCCGGGCTGGGTGCGGACCGACATGGGCGGTCCCAATGCCACTTACTCGACGGAGGAGAGCGTCGCCGGACTGGTCGAGGTGATCGAGGGGCTCGACGCCGAGGACAACGGCCGCTTCTACGAT
>CBDTYJ010000123.1:0-7760 GCA_965364575.1 uncultured Gammaproteobacteria bacterium | reverse complement strand
GGCATCAGCTCGACATCGGCCGCGCAGATTCCTGCCAGGCCGTGGTGGGCGCGCTGGCCGATACGCTCTTCGACGAAGTCGGTACTGCCAGAGCCGAATGTCTCTAGTTCCGGCCGGTCCACTCGATGGGGAGGCGGCCGAGGCACTGGTCCCCGGCAATCTTCAACTGAATGCCGTCACCGTGGCCGGGATAGAGCCTCTTGACCCAATATCTGCGCCGGAGCCGGTCTCATCCATCAACCGCTTTGTTGAACTCTGATCCGCCGAGGGCGAGGTGCAGCGCCGGCTGTATCTCCCATTCGAAGACGGCTTCTGGCGCATCGGGCGCAACGGCTCCAACCTCCACGCTCACCTCCTGCGGCTCATGACCCAAGCCCGCAGCCCTGTGGCGATCCGGACAGCCCCATGATTATGCGGATCTGCCCCGCGCCCCGGCCCCGCTTGCCGGCGACGACGGCGGGTACAATAGAGGTCCATCGCCGTGTTCATGGCAGACGGTTCGCCCCGTTCGCCCGGAGACCCTATGGATCCACAGCAATCACAACGGCTCGAGATGATGCTCACGCGGGTGCTGCGGGGCCTCAAGATCGTCATCGAGCGGGGCGCCAGAGAGACCATCCGCGAGCTGCAGGACCGTTATGACGAGCCGGGCAGCCTGGTGCCCTTCGGATACAAGGTCTATTCCCAGAACGACGAGGACGGGATCATCGCCGAGATCTTCAACCGGATCGGCACCACCAACAAAGTCTTCGTGGAATTCGGGGTCGGCTCGGGTCTGGAAAACAACACCCTGTTCCTGCTGCATCAGGGATGGCGCGGCCTTTGGCTGGATGCATCGGACGCCGTCGAGCGCGCCAGGGCCGGTTACCGCCGACTGATCGATGGAGGGCGGCTGCAGATCCGCCAGGCCCACGTCAACCCCGACAACATCAATCAGCTCATCGGCGCCGATATCGAAGAGCGGGAGATCGACCTGCTGTCGGTGGACATCGACGGCAATGATTTCCACGTGTTGAACGCCATCGAATGCGTCGATCCCCGGGTCGTGGTGGTGGAATACAACGCCAAGTTCCCGCCGCCGGTGACTTACTGCATGGACTACGACCCGCACCACGTGTGGGACGGCAGCGATCATTTCGGCGCCTCCCTGAAATGGTTCGAACTGAAGATGGCGGATCGGGGCTACCGGCTGGTGGGGTGCAATCTCACCGGAACCAATGCGTTTTTCGTCCGCGACGACCTGGTCGGCGATGGGTTCCTGACCCCGTTCACGGCGGAGAAACACTACCAGCCGGCACGCTACGAATTGAGCGCCAGCTTCGCCGGTCTGTCCGGACACCCGGCCTCCTTCAAGACGCTGGCCGGCGCCGTGCACGGCGAGTAGCCGCACACGGAACAACAGAGGGGCTTGAATCCTTGAACAGCGGATCCGCACCAGCCGGCAAGGGAGACGCTCATGCCGCCGGCTTTAACGCACTGGTCGAGGCCAGGCATGGCAGGATGCTGTTCAATCGCAACGATGCCTATGTGGGCCGGTCGATAGAAAGATACGGCGAATACTCGGAACTCGAGCTGCAGTTTCTGGCCGGCGCCGTCGTCCCTGGGGACGTCTTGATCGAGGTCGGCGCCAACATCGGTGCCCATACGATCGCGCTGGCACAGAAGGCCGGCCCTGCCGGTCGGGTGTTGGCCTTCGAACCCCAGCGGATCGTGTTTCAGACCCTGTGCGCGAACCTGGCCCTGAACAGCATCTCCAACACCTTCTGTTTCCAGAGCGCAGCCAGCGACCGTGAGGGGCAGCTGTCGGTGCCGCCGGTGGACTACAGCCGCCCAGCCAACTTCGGTGGCCTCGCCCTGACCGGCGCCGGCCAGGGCGAGCCGGTCGCCGCCAGGCCGCTGGACAGCATCGGCACCCTGCCCCGCCTCAGGCTGATCAAGATCGACGTCGAGGGCATGGAAGCGGCGGTGATCCGCGGCGCCAGGAACATGATCCTCCAGCACCGGCCGGCGCTCTACGTGGAGAATGATCGCCCCGACCGCTCCGCGGAACTGATCGAGCTGATCGGGTCGCTGGACTACCGCATGTACTGGCACCGGCCGCCGCTTTTCAATCCGGACAATTTTTTTGGCGAGGACGAAAACATCTTCCCCAACATCATCTCGGTCAACATGCTGTGCCTGCATCGGTCCCAGCAGCAGATCAGCGGTCTGCGGGAGGTCACCGGCACGGACTACCATCCGCTGGCCGGCCGTGGCGATCGCAAGTGAATCCCGCGGCCAGAGCCCCGGGGCCAGACTTTACAGCCGGATGAGGCGCCACCAAGATACGGCCATGAGCGATGCCGGCCTGGCGAAAATCGGCGTTCTCGTCTGCGTGTCATTGCTCGCGCCGGCGCTCGCCTTCGCACTCCCTGACTCGAATGGGATCGAACTGTCAGACTGCCTGCTGGAAGACGCCTCCGGCACGGTGGCCGTGACCGCCCGCTGCGGCTCGCTTTCGGTGCCGGAGTACCCCGCAACCCCGGACGGCGCCGGGATCTCGCTGCGGGTCGCCGTGGTCCCGGCCCTTAACGGTGCCAGCGGGGGCGATGCCTTCACGGTGCTGGCCGGTGGTCCCGGCGGGGCCGCCACGGAGTTCTATGCGGCCTATGCCCGGGCCTTCGCCTATATCCACCGCGACCTGGACATCCTGCTGGTGGATCAGCGCGGCACCGGCGACTCCGCGCCGCTGGATTGTCCCGTATCACCCGAGCCCGAATACGACGCGGATCCGGCAGCCGTAAAAGCTCTGGGCAAGGACTGCCTGTCGGCGCTCGGACGAGACGTGGCGCCGTTTACGACCTCGATCGCGGTGCAGGATCTGGACGCGGTGCGGGCCGCGCTGGGTTATCGGGGTCTCCATCTTTACGGCGGCTCCTATGGAACCCGGGTCGCCCTCCACTATCTGCGCCGGTTCCCGGACCACAGCCGCAGCCTCATCCTGGATGGTGTGGTGCCGCCAGGTCTGGCGCTGGGACCTGACATCGCCGTCAACGCCCAGCAGGCTCTGGAGCGCCTGTTCGCGCGCTGCGCGGCCGGGTCGGATTGCAGCGCACGGTTTCCGCGGCTGGCAGTCCGGTTTGATTCGCTTAAGAGACGGCTTGAGCGGGAGCCGGAGGATCTAAGCCTTCTCCACCCGCGCACCGCGGCGGTCACCGAGCTGGAATTTGGCGCACCGGCGCTGGGGACCGCCGTCCGCCTGTTGTCCTACAACGATCATGGTGCCTCGTTGTTGCCGCTGCTGATCAGCAGCGCAGCGGACGGTCATTTCCAGCCGCTCGCCGCCCAGACCCTGATGGTGATCGAGCGGCTCGGCGAAACGCTCAGCGCCGGCATGCACAACACCGTGGTCTGCAGCGAGGATCTGCCGTTCGTGACCATGAGCCCGGAGCGCTGGCGGGCCATGGACGACAGCTACCTGGGGCGGGCGCCATTCGAAAGCCTGGAGGCGGTCTGCAGCATCTGGCCGACTGGACCGGTGGACACGGACTTCCACGAGCCGCTGGATTCGGCAATGCCTGTCCTGTTGCTGTCCGGCAGCGAGGATCCGGCGACACCGCCAGCCTACGCGGAACAAGCCCGCAAGGGCCTGAGCCGCTCACGGCACCTGGTGGTCGAAGGCCATGGCCACGGTGTGGCGGCGCTGGGATGCATGCCGCGGCTGCTGGCCGAATTCGTGCGGGACGGCGATCCGGAAGCGCTCGACGCCAGCTGCGTGGAACGGATCGCACCGGCACCATTATTCCTCGATTTCGGTGGGCCGGGCCCATGATCGAGGCGCGCGGCCTGGTCAAACACTTCGGAACGATCCGGGCCGTGGACGGCGCCTCGCTGCGGGCAGCCGACGGCCGCATCACGGGATTGTTGGGACCCAACGGCGCCGGCAAGTCCACCACCCTGCGGTTGCTCTCCTCGATGCTCAGACCCGATCATGGCAGCGCGGCCGTCGACGGTGTCGATCTCGACGCCGATCCGCTGACGGCGCGCCGAAATCTAGGGGTGCTCCCTCACGACGCCGGACTCTATCCGCACCTGACCGGCCGGGAGAACATCGCCTATTTCGGCCGGCTGTGCGGATTGAATGGCAGGTCCCTGGCGCAGCGGGTGGCCGGGCTGATCGATGACTTCGCCCTGACCGAATTCGCCGACCGGCCGGCCAAGGGCTATTCCCAGGGCCAACGTACCCGCATCGCCCTGGCCCGGGCCATCGTCCATGATCCGGGCAATCTGCTTCTGGACGAACCCACCGCCGGCCTCGACGTGATGGCCACCCGCGGCCTTCGCCAGCAGGTCAGACAACTGCGCGACGCCGGCCGCTGCATCCTGATGTCCAGCCACGTCATGCAGGAGGTCACGGCCCTGTGTGACCACATCGTCATCATCGCCAAGGGGCGGGTGGTCGCGGCCGGTTCGCCCGACCAGATCCGGCGGGAAACGGGTCACGAGGATATGGAAGAGGCCTTCGTCAGCATCATCGGCAGTTCCGAGGGTCTGGAATGAACAGCCCGCTGTGGATCGTCACGGCGAAAGAAGTGCTGGAGAATTTCCGCGACCGCCGCACCGTGCTCACCGCTCTGTTGTTCGGCCCCTTGTTCGGACCCGTGCTGTTCGCCGCCATGCTGGGGTTCAGCGTCGATCGCGCCCTGGACGATGACACCTCGATCCTGGGACTGGATGTATCCGGAGCGGAACAGGCACCGAATCTGATCGCGTTTCTGGCTTCCCGGGGCATCGACACGCGCCCGTTCGGCGCCGGTCTGGCCGGCGCCCGGGAAGCCGTGGCGAGCGGCACCAGCGAACGGGTGCTGGTGCTGCCGGAGGATTACGCCGAAACCGTATCCACCGGACGCACCTCCCGCGTTCACCTGGTCTCCGACAGCTCCGATCAGAGTGGCAATCGTGACACCGACCGGGTCAGGCGGGCCGTCGCCACCTACGGCCAGCGTATCGGTCTGTTGCGTCTGCAGGCGCGGGGCGTGGACCCGGGGATCCTGCAGCCGTTGGCGGTGGATGACATCGACATTTCGACACCGGCCGGCCGCTCGGTGCTGCTGCTGGGAATGCTCAGCTATTTCCTGCTGTTTGCCGTGCTGATGGGCGGTTTTTATCTGGCGATCGATACCACCGCCGGCGAGCGGGAACGGCGCAGTCTGGAGCCCCTGCTCGGTCTGCCGGTGCCGCGGGCACAAGTCGTCGGCGGAAAGATCCTCGCCACCTGGCTGTTCATGATGCTGTCCCTGCTCATCGCGCTGGCCGCCTTCGCCGTGAGTCTGCAGCTGGTCCCCTTCGAGGAGCTGGGGATGCGATCGAATTTCGGGTTCAGGGTCGCTGCCGGCATCTTCCTGGCGCTGACACCGTTCGCCATCTTCGCCGCCGGATTGCTGACCCTGGTGGCCAGCTTCACGCGCAGCTATCGGGAGGCACAGAGTTACCTGACGGTGGTGCTGCTGGTTCCGACGGTCCCGATTATCTTCGCCAATTTCGCCGGCACCCGGCCGGACATGCTCACCATGGCCGTGCCCAGCCTTTCCCAGCATCTGCTGATCACCCAGCTGTTGAAGGCCGAACCCCTGCCGGCGCTGCAGGTCGCGGTCAGCGGCACGGTCACCGCCGGCCTCGGGCTGATCCTCGTCTGGCTGGTCGTCCGCCTGTATGAGCGCGAGTCGATCCTCGGCTGAGCCTAGATCGCAGCCAGCTGTCCCGGTCAGTAAGTGACCCGATAGCCCAGGTAGGTGAAATAGGTCTTGAGTTCCCGGCTGTCCAGATCAGGATAATCGGTCCGGTAGTAGATAAGCCCTGACTCCAGGTAGAGCAGATGACGGCGCGTCTGATATTGAAGCTGGAGCCCGGGCGCCAGATTCCATTGACTGGTACCGTTGACGTTGTCCCTGTAGTCCACCCGGAAGCGTGGATTGACCGACAGATGCTGGCCCCACGGCATCCGGCTGTTGGCGTAGACCGACCAGATTTCCGTGGTCTGCATTGTATTGTAGCGGACCCCGAGGAAACTCAGGTCGCGTTCCCCGAGCAAGCGCTGCCCGGCAAGCCGGAGGTCGAGATAATATTGTCCTCCGGTCGCTTCATAGGCTGGTACGCCGCCCGAAGCCGGCGTTCGGGACAGGTCGAGCCAGGTCGCAGACGAGCTGATATCGAAGCGCTCACCGAGAGGATGGCTAACGGTGAGGGAAGCGGATTTGCTGTCCCGCGTGCGATCGTTCGCCAGGTCGTCGATCTCGTCGTCGGTGAGGATGTCCTGCAGGTCGCCGATGTCCCCTGCCCCCTGTCCGATCAACGCATTGGTGGCGCTCAGATAGGGGCTCTTACGCATGTTCAATGCCCAGTTGATCCGGGTTCCTGATTCCATCAGGTGGTTGCCGTTGAGCACTGCCGCGTTCAGCTCTCCGAAGTGGACGTCATAGTCGACCATTCCGAAAAAGGAATTCCGCCCCAACACATAAGTGAGCTCGCTTCCGACCGCCTGCCTGTCGAGCATGCCGTCGGCATCCTGGCGCACGAAAAATGTGTTGAGGTCCAGCGCGCCCAGCAACTCCTCGAAATCGACGTTGATGCCATAAAGGGTGCGCGAGGTGTCGAACAGGTCTTGCTTGGTCGTATTGACCGGGAATCCGGCGACCAGATTGACCCGGGTATGTTCGCTGCTCCGTGCCGACAAGGTCGCGCCGTCATAGCGGCTCAGGATGCCAGCGCCATAACTGCGCTGCCTGCCGAGCAGCATGCCGTAATCCCGGCCACGGGTCTCCGCCCTGAGGCTCAGATAGCGGATCCGATCCGAGTTATTGTCGCCGTCGGATCGCATGTCCTGATAGTGTCCGCCAGAAAAGCGCATCTGCCATTCCATGGATTCGGACCGGTGGCGAGCAGATATGTCGCCGTCCACGCCCAGCATAGAAATCGCCGCATAGGAGTCGCCACGGTCATCGACATTCCGGCTGTAACGATAGGTATTATTCAGGCTGCCGAAGCTGGACCAGCCGTCGCTATCCCGACGCTTGCGTCGCTGTTGTCGGGTGCGGCGGGCCGCCGTGGCGATATTGTCGATGCCCTCGAGGGCTGCGAGACGCTGTTCGACCCGGGGTTTCTCCGGAGATTTGGGATAAGCCCCCAGAAACTTGCGGTATTGCTCGCTCGCCAGGTCGATACGCCCGCTCCGCTCCAGCGCCACGCCGGTGAATTCCATCGCGAATCTGACCTGGTCCGGCGTGCCGCCTTCCCGCAGGCGACCGAGCAATACCAGAGCGCGGTCGTATTCGCCGACTGAGATCGTGCGGTAGGCCTCGCCGACCATCTCTTTGTTGTCGAGGCCGTCGAGCCCTGCGTACGACTGGATTCTATCGCCCTCGGGCTCGTTGCCGCCGACCTCCGCTGTTTGCCCGCCCGGCCGGGCCGGCGGCTGAGGCTCCGGCGGCGGCATCGGCTGGGGCTCTGCCGCCGAATTCACGATGAATCGCAGGCTGTCCATCCCGCTGCCGACCTCGGTGTACAACCTGACCGGCACGGAGAAAAGTATGTTCAAGATCAGGTCTTGGGACAGGGTCGTTTCCAGTTCCACGAACTTCAGTGGCAGATCGGCATCCGGCCGCCACGTCACCGCATTGCGTAGGATCGGATCAGCGACGAAGCGCACCGGCCGCAATCGCAGCTGAAAACGGCTCGACGCTGACCCTGTGGGCCGAGGAAGCGATTCTGGAAAACCCGATCGT
>CBDTYJ010000122.1:0-7791 GCA_965364575.1 uncultured Gammaproteobacteria bacterium | reverse complement strand
ACTATCGTCACCGCCGCCGCGAGGCGCTCAAATCCGCCGACCTGGTCATCCTGGCCGGCGTGCCCTGCGATTTCCGCCTTGACTACGGCCGGCACATCCGCCGCGGGGCGGTCCTGGTAGCGGCCAACCGCAGCCGGGACGAGCTGCGTCTGAATCGCAAACCGGACATCGGATTGCTGGCTGACCCGGGCAGCTTCCTGGCCGATCTCTCGCGGGCGGCACCGGCGGCCGGCGATGCCTGGTCCGACTGGCGGGCCGAACTGGACGGCAGGGAGCAGGAGCGCGAGGACGGCATCGTCAGGGATGCCGCCGAATCGGGCGAATTCGCCAATCCGCTGGCGGTCTGCCGGGGCGTCAATGAGGCCTTGTCCGAGGACAGCATCGTCGTGGCGGACGGCGGGGACTTTGTCGGCACGGCTTCCTACATCGTCCGTCCACGGGGCCCCCTGCGCTGGCTCGACCCCGGTGTCTTCGGCACACTGGGCGTCGGCGCGGGATTCGCCATCGGCGCGGCAGTGGCCCGGCCAGGCTCTCAGGTCTGGGCCCTGTTCGGGGACGGCTCGCTGGGATACAGCCTGTCCGAATTCGACACCTTCGTCCGGCACCAGATTCCGCTCATCGCGGTGGTCGGCAACGACGGCTGCTGGAGCCAGATCGCCCGGGAACAGGTGAAACTGCTCAAGGATGACGTGGGCGTGATGCTACAGCGCAGCGACTACCACAGGGTGGTGGCAGGCTTCGGCGCCAGCGGGCTGGTGATCCACGATGACGCGGAGATCGGGGGTGTGCTGGAGCAGGCTTGCGAGATCGCGCGCGGCGGCCATCCGGTACTGGTTAACGCGCTCCTCGGGCGCAGCGATTTTCGCGAAGGATCCATCTCGATCTGAATCCGCCCCTGCGGCCTTACGCCCGCGCGCCGGCAGCGGTCGTCTATACTGCCGGGCGACTTCCACTGTGCGACCCGCTGACTGAGCAGATCCATGCTTGAGTTTTCCATCCTGCTGCTTGCGATCGTGCTGGTGAATCTGCCGTTCGGCTATTGGCGGGAAGGGGTGAGGAAATTCTCGCCGGCCTGGTTCGTGGCGGTCCACGCCGCAGTCCCGCTGATCGTACTGATGCGCCTGGCACTGGATATCGACTGGCGGCTGGTCAATCTTCCGTTCATGGTGGCTGCCTATTTCGGTGGCCAGACCATCGGCGCGCGCCTGCGCAGACGGAGGGGGGATGATAGTGAGCAGGGCTGAGTCCGGGTTGAGGATCGCGGTCCGGTTCGACGCCGGACTGGAGCCGGCCACGCTGGACGGGCGGCTGCTGGTAATACTCTCGAACGACGACCGTGTCGAGCCACGATTCCAGGTGGCGCCGGGCGTCGACGCCGTCCAGATCTTCGGTCTCGATGCGGAGGGGTGGACGCCGGGTCATCCAATGCAGGTGGATCGCCGGGTATTCGGTTATCCGGTCCAGAGCCTGGCCGACGTCCCGCCGGGCGAGTACGTGCTGCAGGCCGTGCTGCATCGCTATGAGACTTTCGAACTTGCCACCGGCCATACCGTAAAACTGCCCATGGACAGAGGCGAGGGCCAGCAGTGGAACCGGGCACCGGGCAATCTGTACAGCACGCCGCGACGGCAGATAATCGATCCGGGACGGGGTGACCAGGTCGAAATCCTGCTGGACCAGCGGATACCGCCGATTGAGCCGCCTGCCGATACGCCCTATGTGCGTCACATCCGCATCAAGAGCCAGTTGCTGAGCGAATTCTGGGGGCGGCCGATGTACCTGGGCGCGCACGTTTTGTTGCCCCATGGATTCGACGAGCATCCCGAGGCCCGTTATCCGCTCGCCGTGTTCCACGGTCATTTTCCGGCCGACGTGAGCAGCTTCCGCGAGACGCCGCCCGACCCGGATCTGGAGCCCGAGTACAGCAAGCGTTTCCGCATCGACGGATACAACCGCATCGAGCAGGCGGAGGCCTGGCGGAACTTTCAGCGATGGATAGAACCGGGTCGACCCCGCATGCTCCTGGTGGAGATCCAGCACGCGAATCCTTATTACGACGATTCCTATGCGGTGAATTCCGCCAATCTCGGTCCCTGGGGCGACGCCATCACTTTCGAGTTGATCCCGCACATCGAGCGGACCTTCCGCGGCATCGGCGAAGGCTGGGCAAGGTTCCTGTATGGCGGTTCGACCGGAGGCTGGGAGGCGCTGGCGGCACAGGTCTTCTATCCGGACGAATACAACGGCGCGTTCAGCGCCTGCCCCGATCCGGTGGATTTTCGGGCCTTCACCCAGGTGGACATCTACCGGGACGACAATGCCTATTACCTCCGGGGTCCCTTCCAGCGGGTCTACCGGCCCGGACACCGGGACTATCTGGGCCACGTCACCGCCACGCTGCAGGACTACAATCATCTCGAACTGGTGCTGGGCAGTCGCGGCCGTTCGGGCGAGCAATTCGACATCTGGCAGGCGGTCTTCTCGCCCCAGGGCGATGACGGCTATCCGCGGCCGATCTGGGACAAGCTGAGCGGCGAGATCGATCACGAGGTGGCCGAATACTGGCGCGAGCATTACGATCTGCGCCACATCCTCGCGCGGGACTGGAAGACGCTGGGGCCGAAGCTCGCCGGCAAGCTGCACGTCTATGTCGGCACCATGGACAACTACTATCTCAACAACGCGGTATATCTGCTCGAGGAGTTCCTGGAGGACACCCGGGAGCCTTACTACGGGGGCGAAGTAGACTACGGCTGCCGGGCCGAGCATTGCTGGAACGGCGATCATGACAATCCGATCTGGATTTCCCGGCTGCGCTATGCAGACTTCTACACCGACAAGATCGTGCGCAGGATAGAGACGTCGGCGCCACCGGGCGCGGATCTGAGCAGCTGGCGATATTGAAAGGGAGCGATAGTGAACGCCTATCAGAGGATTTTCGGTCGAGGGCCGTTCGGTGGCGCCATCAGCCTGGGGCTGTTGTTCCTGGCCCTGCTTCTGGCGCGCGAGACGCCTCAGGGATGGCTGGTCATCCCCCAGGGCGTGCGGGTGGTCGCCCTCAACCTGGGTGCCGCAGGGGCGCTGGCGCTGATTATCTGGAGTACCCGGACCCTGAAGCCCTCGGAGCGGGGCCGCAAGCTTTGCACCGGCGGCCCCTTCCGCTTCGTCCGCCACCCGCTGTACGCCTCATTTCTGAGCTGGTTCAATTTCGGTCTGGCGGTGTATCTCGGCCACGTCGCGTTCTTCCTCTGGGCACTGCTGCTGCATCCTGTCTGGCTGTGGGTGGTGCGCAAGGAGGAAAAGACGATGGAGGACGAATTCGGGCAGGCCTGGCGAGATTACGCCGGGCGCACCGGCTGCTTCGTCCCCAGGTTGCGGACGCTGTTGGGACGCTGATCTCCGGCGCGCCCGGCGCGGCCTTGCCGCCAGGGCCCGGCTGCCAGGCCGTAGCCTCAATGCTTTAGCGGTAACGACGTGGCCTGTCCCGGTCATTCCGGTGGTGACGAAGCCCGTCGTCGCGCCAGTAATCCTGCCGATAGCCGTTCCTGTGGGCCTGGTAATGGCCACAGTCGCGGCCATGCCGATGGTCCCTGTGGGCGTGATGGCGGGAGTGATGACGGTGATGATGGCGCTTTATCGCCCGCCAGCGATGGCGCTGCTGGTAGGACAGATATCGATGACCATGGTGCCGGTCGACGGATCCGAGGTACGCCCCGCGCTCCTGCTGTATCGTGCTGCCGACAGCGGCGCCGAGCAGGAAATAGGCGGCGTTATCATCGTGGGCCGCGGCGAGCGGGCTCGCCAAACCGAGTGTCAGCGCCAGGGCGCCCAGTGCGAGTGTGCGTGTCATGGGGATGGCTCCTGTTCTGCCTTTCGCGACTCCAGTCTCGTCCCTGGCGGCTGAACAGCGCCTGAACGTGCAGTTTTTTTGAGCAGCGGAGGCCGTGCTAGGATCGTAATCAGCCGGGAACCCTGAATGTCCGCCGGAGGTCAATCCAGATCATGGATCGTCGTCGCTTCATCAAGTTATGCGCCACCGCCACCGCCCTGGTTGCTTCGCGGCCCGCCACCCTGGCGGCGACGCCGGGCCCGCTCAAGCCGGCGCGGCCCTCCCGGCTGGTCCACGAGAATGGGGCGCCGATCGCACCGGGCGACCTCGAGGTGGGTCGCAGCTACGTCTTCCATTACCCTTATCTGGCTACGCCGTGTTTCCTGATCGATCTGGGAGAACAGGTCGATCCGACGGATGACCTGACCACCGAAGACGGAAAGCGCTACCGGTGGCAGGGCGGCACCGGACCACGCCGCTCGGTGGTGGCATTTTCGGCCATCTGTGCCCACAAGATGAGTTATCCGACCCCGACCGTGAGCTTTATCAACTACCGTCATACCCCGGTCGGTTATGTGGACGAGCGGCAGCACCGGAGTGAACGCGAGCGGGTGATCTATTGCTGCTCCGAGGGAAGCGCCTACGATCCCGCCGCCGGCGGCCGCGTGCTGGGCGGACCGGCGCGCCAGCCACTGGCAGCGGTCGCTCTGGGTTATGACGATGACGCGGGCACATTTGTGGCCACCGGCACCTATGGCGGCGACATGTTCGAACGCTTCTTCGACAAGTTCGGATTTCAGCTGGCGCTGCAACACCGGACCGACGATATCCGTCGCCCGGTGGACGGCAGCACGGCCGTGATGCCGCTCGAGGAATACAGCGCGAGCTTCCGCCAGTGCTGAGTCCCTAGGGCGTCCGGAGTCTGTCGGGCGGATCTTCGGCACGCTCTGCGGCGGCCAGCCGCGCGGCCAGATCCTGATGCCCCATCATCGTCGCCACGGCGGCGGGGGTCCGGCCGGCCCCGTCCGGCAGCGCCGGATCCGCGCCGGCCGCGAGTAGCGCGCCGACCATACCGGTCTGGCCCTCTCCGGCCGCGATGTGCAGGGCGCTGGCGCCGGACTCTTCCCTGGCGGCCAGGTCCATTGTCCCGGTATCCAGCAGCGATCGGACAGTGTCCAGGTGACGTCCGGTGACGGCTCGCATCAACGGCGTCCATCCGTATCCGTCCGCCTGGTTGGGGTCCGCGCCCGACCTTATCAGCAGCAAAGCCACGTCGGTGTTGCCCTTGGCAGCAGCCAGCAAGAGGGATGTCCAGCCAAGCCGCGCTACCGCATCGACGGCGGCGCCGCGGGCGATCAGGACGCGGCAAACCGGGACGCTGCCTCCGGTCGCGGCGAACATCAGGGGCGTGCCCAGATGCTCGTTCCGGGCATTGACATCCGCGCCCGCCTCCAGCAGCCGCTCGACCAGGTCGAGATCGCCGGCCTGAGCGGCGATCATCAGCGCCGTCTTGCCGCCGCCGCCCGCCCGATCCGGTTCCGTATTGGTCTCCAGCAGCTGATCGATCGTGCCCAGGTCCTGGCTCTTGATGGCTTCGGACCAGGCTTCGGCATCGGCGGACGTCGTCGTTCCATTCGCGCAGCCCGCGAGCAGGGCCAGCATCGACAGCAGTCCGACGGTACGCGATCGAGGTGATCCGTGCCGGGGCAAGGTCTGCGATAATCGGGATCTGGCCATATCTCAGCGCATGCCGTGGATGCCGCCATCCACCAGGTCCATGTGGGTCGCCTGGGGATCTGCCGGCAGCCCCGGCATGCGGACGATGTCGCCGACCAGCGGCACCAGATAGCCGGCGCCTGCGGATAACAGCACCCGGCGGATCTTGAGCTCAAAATCCCGGGGTCGCCCGACGATGGTGGCATCGCCGGTGAAGGACAGGGGAGTCTTGGCTACACACAGGGGCAGCGCGGAATAGCCGTGCCGTTCGATGCGCTCGATGTCGCGCTCGGCCGGACTCTCGTAGGTCACCAGGCTTGCGCCGTACATGGTGCTGGCGATCCTGTGTAACTTGGCCTTGACCGGTTCGCTGCGGGCATACAGCGGCTCGAATTCGGGCGCCGGCCGCTCAGCATGTTCGAGCACCGTCTCCGCCAGTTCCACGGCGCCCTCGCCGCCGCGCTGATACAAGTCCGTGACGGCGCACGCCACCGCGTGTCCCTCACAGGCGCGCTTCACCACGGACACCTCATCGTCTGTGTCGGCATCGAAGCGATTGATGGCCACGACCGGGACCTTGGCGAAGGTCTTGACCGACTCGATGTGGCGCCCAAGATTGCCAAGACCGCGCTCGACGGCGTCCGGGTCCGGTCTTTCCAGCCGGTTCTTGGCCACGCCGCCATGGCGCTTCAAAGCGCGCACCGTCGCCACCAGGACCACCGCCGCCGGATCCAGTCCCGCGTTGACGCATTTGATGTCGAAGAATTTCTCTCCGCCCAGGTCGAATCCGAAGCCGGCTTCGGTGACGGTCCAATCCGCGTGAGCCATGGCCATGCGGGTCGCCACCAGCGAATTGCAGCCGTGAGCAATGTTGGCGAATGGTCCACCGTGCACCAGGGCCGGGACCCCCTCAGTCGTCTGCACCAGGTTGGGCAGCATGGCGTCGCGCAGCAGCGTCATCATCGCTCCCACGGCGCCCAGGTCACCGGCCGTGAATAATTCGCCGTCCCGGGTCTCGGCGATGATCAGCCGTTCGAGACGCGCCCGGAGATCATCATAGTCCTCGGCCAGGCACAGGGCGGCCATCACTTCGGAAGCCGGTGTGATCTCGAACCCGGTCTCCCGGGGCACGCCCTGCAACGGCCCGCCCAGCCCCAGTACCACGTGTCGCAGGGAGCGGTCGTTCAGATCCATCACCCGCGGCCACAGGATGTGTCGCGGATCCAGGTGCGGCGGGCGGTCTCGGTGCAGATGGTTGTCCAGCAACGCGGCCAGCAGATTGTGGGCCGCGGTGACGGCGTGGAAATCGCCGGTGAAGTGCAGGTTGATGTCGTCCGCCGGGACCAGGCTGGACCGCCCGCCGCCGGTGGCGCCCCCCTTCATGCCGAAGGTGGGCCCCAGGGACGGCTCGCGCAGGGTCAGGCAGACGCGCCTTCCCAGCCGGGCGAGGCCCTGGCTCAGACCGGTCGAAACTGTGGTCTTGCCTTCGCCGGCGCCGGTGGGCGTCATCGCCGAGACCAGGATCAACCTGCCCGGCGATCTTCCGGCCTTGATCGCGTCCAGGTGGATCTTGGCCTTGTTCCTGCCGTAGGGCAGCAGGAAATCCTCGCCCACGCCCAGGCTCGACGCCACCTCGGAAATTCGACGGGTCTTGCTCATGGCGGAAACTCCTGATGCCGCGGGAAAACGCGTGTGAGCCTATTGCACGCCTGCTCCGCCGTCCACCCCGGGTCCGGACTGTTGCGGGAGGTCGCCGTCGGGCGTCATCATGGAGCCCGGGGGAAACGCCGTTGACAGAATGGATCATCCGGACAGAGCGACTGCGATTCCGCCGGCTGCGGCAGGCGGACCTGGCCGAGATCCGCCGCATGCCCTGGCTCGATGCCGATCGGGTGCTGCGGCGGAGCCTGGAGGACTATACGTCCGTGGGGCACGCTTTCTGGGCAGTGATCCTCCGGGAAACCGGTGAATTCGTCGGGGTCTGCGGGCTGCTCGATCAGGAGATCGAGGGGACGCGGGAGGTCGAGGTCGGCTATCACTTTATCCCGGCCTTTCACGGCCGGGGCCTGGCCACGGAGGCTGCTCGCGGCGTGATGGACCATGCCTTCGTCAACCTGGGCCTGGGCCGTATCGTGTCCTTTATCGAACCCAGCAATCTGGCCTCCGCCCGCGTCGCCGAAAAGAACGGTCTGGTGTTCGAGCGGGAAGCCCTGTTCCGGGAGATACCTGTGCGGGTCTTCTCCGCC
>CBDTYJ010000121.1:0-7801 GCA_965364575.1 uncultured Gammaproteobacteria bacterium | reverse complement strand
TCACGTGGACGATCCCGCGGCGCTCGCTGCCGATACCGAACAGAGGGATGTCGAAATGGCGGCAATTCTCAGCCAGCGCATCCACCTGCTGGCGCGCCTGGCCCTCGATCACCGGCCGACCGGTGCGCCAGGCTGCCGCCGCGGTCGGGATCGAATGGTCGATCGTGGCCAGGGTGCGGTCGGGCCGGCGTACGGAGAGCCCTCGCTGACGGAGTACGGTAAAGGCCTGGGGGGAGGTCACTTCATGGACCAGATGCAGATCCACGTACAGCACCGCCGGCGTCTCCGCCGTCTCCGGCACCACCACGTGCCGCTGCCAGATCTTGTCCAGCAGCGTCGTGGGACGGTCTCCGCATCTATCGCTCATGACACCGCACTCATACCGCCAGCGAGGGCCGCATCCTGTCCTCGACCGGTTCCAGCCAGCCCCGGGTATCCGGGGTCCGGCCGGAGAACAGGCCGAAGAATTGTTCCTGCAAGCGCTCGGTCACCGGGCCCCGGCTGCCGCTGCCGATCTCGATCCGGTCGATGGATCGCACCGGCGTGATCTCGGCCGCGGTCCCGGTAAAGAACACCTCGTCGGCGAAGTACAGCATCTCCCGGGGGATCGGCTGTTCGGCGACTTCGTAGCCCAGGTCCCGGGCCAGCTCCATGACCGTATCGCGGGTGATGCCGGCCAGGATCGAGCAGGCGGTAGGAGGCGTGAGCAGGCGCCCGTCCTTGACCAGGAACAGATTCTCCCCGGCCCCCTCGCCCACCATGCCGTCGGTGGTCAGGCCGATGCCTTCGGCAAATCCGAGCCGCTTGGCCTCCATGCTGATCAGCTGGCTGGACAGATAGCCGCCGCCCGCCTTGGCGCCCGACGGGATGGTGTTGGGCGCCAGCCGCTGCCAGGAGGAAACACACACGTCGACGCCATTCTTCAGACCCTCGGCCCCCAGATAGGCGCCCCACTCGACCGCCGCCACCGCCACCTCGACGGGCGAATCCGCCGGCGCGGTCAGCCCCAGCCCGGCCATGCCCCGGAACGCGATCGGTCGCAGGTAGGCGCCCTCATGGAGCCCGTTCTCGATCACAACCTGATGGCAGGCGGTCTCCAGCTCATTCTTTCTGAACGGGATCTCCATCCGGTACAGCTTGGCCGAGTTGTACATGCGGGTCAGGTGGTCGTCGAGACGGAACGCCATGGGTCCGTCGGGCGTGCCATATACCCGCGCGCCCTCGAATACCGACGACCCGTAATGCAAGGCATGGGACAGCACGTGCACGGTGGCCTGCTCCCAGGGCACCAGCTTGCCGTTGTGCCAGATCTTCTGACTTCCCGTGGTACTCATCGACGCTCCTTGGTTCTCGATTCGGCCTTCGGCCCGTATTCAGTTCGATCCGGCAGCCGCCACGGCTGCCGGCTCCGCGGGCGCCGCCGCCGGACGCCGCGCGCAGATTCGATTCACCGCCTGCAGGAATGCCTCGGCACTGGCTTCGATGATGTCGGTATCGATGCCCTTGCCCTGGTAGCTGCGGCCCTCATGCTCCACCGTCACCACCGCCTCGCCCTGGGCGTCCTCGCCGGTGGTGATATTGCGGATATCGAAGGAACGCAGCTCCACCTCGGTGCCGGTGGCCCGCTCGATGGCGAGGAATGCCGCCTCGACCGGCCCGTCCCCGGCCGCGGCCTCCCGGCGCACGTCGCCGTCCCGGTGGACGATCTTTACCGCGGCCGCGGCCAGCGAGCCGCTGCCGGCGGTGATATGCATCTCCAGCAGCCGCCAGGGCCCGCCCTGGCTGGCGTCTGAACTGAGCACCAGCGCCTCGATATCGGCGTCGAACACGTCCTTCTTGCGATCCGCCAGCTGTTTGAACGCCAAAAAGGCGCGGTCCAGATCCTCCTCGCCCAGATCCATCCCCAGCTGCTCCAGTCGCTGCCGGAAGGCATGACGGCCGCTGTGCTTGCCGAGCACCAGCTGGCTGGCGTCGAGGCCGACATCGGCCGGCTGCATGATCTCGTAGGTGGAGCGGTGACGCAGCATGCCGTGCTGGTGGATACCGGCTTCGTGGGCGAAAGCGTTTTCGCCGACGATGGCCTTGTTGCGTGGCACGTGGACTCCGGTGGCGGCGGCCACCATGCGGCTGGTGGGCACCAGTCGCTGGCTGCGCACGCCGCAGCGCACCGGCAGCTGGTCGGCGCGGGTGTGCACCGCCATCACCACTTCCTCCAGCGCGCAATTACCCGCGCGTTCGCCGATGCCGTTCACCGTGCATTCCACCTGGCGGGCGCCGGCCTGGACCGCCGCCAGGCTGTTGGCCACCGCCATCCCCAGATCGTCGTGGCAGTGGACGCTGAGTATGGCCTGATCGATGTTCGGCACATTCTTGCGCAGGTATTCGAGCAGACCCGCAAACTCGGCCGGGATGGCGTAACCCACCGTGTCCGGGATATTCACCGTGGTGGCGCCCGCCTCGATGACGGCGGTCAGCACTTCCGCCAGGAATTCGGGTTCCGTGCGCGAGGCATCCTCGGCGGAGAACTCCACATCTGCGCACACCGAGCGTGCCGCCCGCACGCCCTGGACCGCCCGCCGCAACACTTCCTCACGATCCATCTCCAGCTTGAACTTGCGATGGATCGGACTGGTGGCGATAAAGGTGTGGATGCGCGGATGCCCGGCTGCGGAGAGCGCCTCCCAGGCGCGCTCGATGTCCCCGTCGCCGCAACGGGCCAACCCGCAGATCGCCGGCCCCTCGATTTCACCGGCTATGGTCCGCACGGCTTCGAAATCGCCCTGGGACGCGGCCGGGAAACCGGCCTCGATCACGTCCACGCCCAGCTCGGCCAGAGCCCGGGCGATACGCAGCTTTTCGCGACCGTTCATGCTGCAGCCGGGCGCCTGCTCGCCGTCGCGCAGGGTGGTATCGAAGATCACCAGGTGTTCGCGGCTATCCTGGCCGCTCGGGGTCGGGCTGTCCCTGTCAGTAGCCATAAGACAGATCTTCGATGGGATACATGGGCATGGCCTGGGGTACATGCATCGGCGGCCGTCCGCTGAGCGCGTGCAGCAGCGTCTCGGTGTCGATGTTGCCGCCGGTGAGCACGACGCCGACCCGCTTGCCGCGCAGCTCGCTGCGCATCTTGATGGCGCCGGCCAGGGCAGCGGCCGCGCCGCCCTCGGCCATCTGATGGATGGTGGAGGCGTAACAGCGGATGGCGTCCTGGATCTCGTCCTCCGAGACCAGCAGCATGCCGGCCAGCAGCTCGCGCATGACCTTGAGGGTGAAATCCACCGGCACGCGCACAGCGAGACCATCGGCGATGGTGTCGGTGACCGCAAACGGGCGCTCTTCGCCGGTCTGCCACGCGTGGTGCATGGCCGGCGCGTTCTCTGCCTGTACGCCATAGACCCGCGTCGCCGGGCTCAGGGCCCGGAACACCAGCCCGATTCCGGTGGCGATGCTGCCGCCACCCACCGGGACGAATACCGCGTCCAGCGGCTCGCCGGCCTGCTCGATCATCTCCAGTGCGGTGGTGGCGACGCCGGCGATCAGATCCGGTTCCCGGGCCGGGTGGACCAGGCGCGCGCCGGTCTGCGTGGCGAATGCCTCGGCGATCTCCCAGGCTTCGTCGAAATCATGGCCCTGCTCGATCACGTCGGCGCCCAGGGCGGACATGGCCGCGTTCTTGTGGGGGTTGTTGCCGCGCGGGACGAAGATGGTACAGCGCGCGTTGTGAAGACCGGCGGCGCGGGCGATGGATTGACCGTGGTTGCCGCGGGTCGCGGTCACCAGGCCGCGCCGCCGATCCGCTGCCGACATGTTGGCCAGCAGGAACAGACCGCCGCGGATCTTGAACGAGCCGATGCTGTGGGTATTTTCCAGCTTGACGAAGGTCTCGCAGCCCATGCGCTCCCGGAGCAGCGGGTGGGTGACCATGGGTGTGTCGGGCAGCGAGGCCCGGATCAGGGTATGGGCCCGATATACGTCATCGAGGTCTACCGGGAAGTCTCCGAGCGATACGTCTTCGCGTACCGGGGCTACAGGGTTCTGGTCTAGCATGCCACGCTCTCTTCCAGCCGTCTGGCCGGTTCATTCTGATGCAGAAGGGAGACGGAACAGACGTCGAATAACTTCTCGATCTGCCGCGCGAGTACGTCGACGCTGCGGTCCGCGGACCGCAGCCCGATAATGAGCTCCAGCTGCTGGGCCGGCTCGTCCTCGGTGGCGTTGATCGAAGTCACCGCGAAGCCGCGACGCTCGATCAGGCCGAGTGCGCGAATCATCGCGCCCTCGACACGACGGATCGTCAGTTTCATGGTGTGGTTCATGCGCTCTGCTCCTCAAGCATGACGTCGTTGGTCTGGCCCGGCGGCACCAGCGGCCAGACGTTACTCATGGGATCGATGCAGACATGGGCCAGCATCGGTCCCTCGCTGTTGAGCAGACGCTCGATGGCACCGGCCACCTGCGTCCGCCGCTCCACCCGGAAACCCGGGATTCCGAAGGACTTCGCCACCGCGACGAAGTCCGGGTTGTCAGACAGATCCACTTCGCTGTAGCGCTCGCCGTGGAACAGCTGCTGCCACTGGCGCACCAGCCCCAGCGAGGCGTTGTCCACCAGCAGGATCTTGATCGGCAGCTGGTAGCGGTTGATGGTCGCCAGCTCCTGGATATTCATCATGATCGAGCCGTCGCCGCTGACCGTCAGCACCCGAGCCTGGGGATCGGCGAACTGGGCGCCGATGGCGGCGGGTATGCCGTAGCCCATGGTGCCGAGACCGGCGCTGGTCAGATGCTGCTCGGGCCGGTTGAAATGGCAGTGTTGTGCCACCCACATCTGGTGCTGGCCCACGTCGCAGCTGATCACCAGCTCCGGATCCGCTTCCGAGATCTTGCGCAGCATGTCCGGGACATAGATGCCATCGCCGGGGGCGTCGTAACGCCACTGCCGGGCCTGTTTGCGTTCCGCGCACCAGCGTTGCCAGGGCTCCAGGGACAGACCGGTGGGCAGTGCCGCCAGGGACTTTCTGAGATCACCCAGCAGCGCCGCGTCGGCATGACGCAGCTTGGAGATCTCGGCCGGATCGGCGTCCAGGTGCACCACTTTCGCCCGCGGCGCGAAGCCGTCCAGTTTGCCGGTCGCACGATCGTCGAAGCGGGCGCCGACGCAGATCAGCAGATCCGCCGCCTGCACCGTTTCGTTGGCGGCCTGGTTGCCGTGCATGCCCAGCATGCCGATGAAGGCTGGGTCGCGGGTCGGGACCGCACCCAGACCCTTTAGCGTCGCCACCACCGGGATGCCGCTGTCTTTCGCGTACTTACGGAATGCGTCCACGGCCCGACCGATGCCGACGCCCCCGCCCACATACAGCACCGGCTGCCGCGCGTCCCGGATCAGCCGGCAGGCAGTCTCGACTTCGTCCGCATCGGGGCCATCCAGCTCGTTCGACTTCATCTCGAACAGCGGCGGCTGGCTGGTGGAGGCGTTGGTGATGTCCTTGGGCAGATCGATCAGCACCGGGCCAGGGCGGCCTTCGGCGGCGATGTGGAAGGCCTCACCCACCAGGCGCGGGATGTCCTCGACGCGACGGATCAGGAAGCTGTGTTTCACGATCGGCATGGTCATGCCGAAGATGTCGACTTCCTGGAAGGCATCCGTGCCCATCAGCGCTGTCGGCACCTGGCCGGTGATGGCCACCAGCGGCACCGAGTCGAGGAAGGCGTTGGCGATACCGGTGATCAGGTTGGTGGCGCCGGGTCCGGAGGTGGCCATGCACACGCCGACCCGGCCGCTGGTCCGGGCATAACCGTCGGCGGCCAGCACCGCGCCCTGCTCGTGGCGTACCAGGATGTGATCGAGGCTGGAATCGACCAGGGCATCGTAGACCGGCATGATGGCGCCGCCCGGATAACCGAATACGGTCTCCACGCCCTCCTGTTCGAGGGCCCTGATCAGCAATTCCGCCCCTGTCATCATCAGGCTGCAGCCTGCTTCCCGGCCTTCAACCAGGACATCCGCGCGCGCAACTCACGGCCGACTTCCTCGACCGGATGCTTGAGATCCTTCTCCATCAGCGCGTTGTAGTTGGGCAGTCCGGCTTCGTATTCCTCCGCCCACTGGCGGGCGAAGGTGCCGTCCTGGATCTCCTTGAGCACCTGCCGCATCTGCTCCCGGGTGTGTTCGTCCACTACCCGCGGCCCGCGGGTCAGATCGCCGTACTTGGCGGTCTCGCTGACGAACTCGTGCATCTTGGCCAGACCGCCCTCGTGGAGCAGGTCGACGATCAGCTTGAGCTCGTGCATACACTCGAAATAAGCCACTTCGGGCTGGTAGCCCGCTTCCGTGAGGGTCTCGAAACCCTGCAGTACCAGTTCGGTGACGCCGCCGCAGAGCACCGCCTGCTCACCGAACAGATCGGTCTCGGTCTCCTCGGCGAAGGTCGTCTCCAGCACGCCGCCGCGGGTGCCGCCGATGCCGTCGGCGTAGACCAGCGCCTGCTGCTTGGCCTTCCCGGTGGCGTCCTGGGCCACCGCGACCAGGCAGGGCACGCCACGGCCTTCCTCGTATTGGCGCCGCACCAGGTCACCGGGGCCCTTGGGCGCGACCAGGATGACGTCGATGTTTTCGGCCGGTTCGATACGTCCGTAGTGGATATTGAAGCCATGGGCGAAGAGCACGGCGCAGCCGGGCTTTAGATTCGGCTCTACGGCGGCGTAGGCCTCGGGCTGCGCCATGTCCGGCGTCAACAGGGCGACGATGTCCGCACCCTTTGCAGCCTCGGCGGGCTCCGCGACTTTGATCCGATCCGCCTCCGCCTTGCGCCAGCTTGCGCCGCCGGGTCTCAGCCCCACGGTGACGTCGAATCCGCTGTCGCGCAGATTCAGGGCGTGAGCCCGGCCCTGGCTGCCATAGCCGATGACGGCTACCCGGGTGCCGCGCGTCTTTGCCCTGTCAACGTCGTTTTCCGCATGGATTTTCATCGTCAGTCCTCGTTTGCGTCTGTCTTGCCGGTTTCTTGTGGTCAAAAAAAACCCCGCAGCCTTTTCAGGGTGCGGGGTCTTGTGATGTTCTGGTCGCTTTCTTGCTGCTTACACAATAACCCCGCTATTCCCTACTACGAGAATGAGCATAATGAGGCTAATAAGGAGGGCAGCGAGCCGGGTCCGGTCGGCGAGCGGATCGGAAACAGGCACGGCCACGGCGCGCGGTGCGCGGCGCTGGCTCTCAGCTCTGTTTCTCGTGTCGTTTATCATCGGTCGCGTATCGGTTAACGATTGGCTTGAGCGGAGTTTAACCATGATGCGCTGCGGGATGTCAACAAAAAAATTCCAATACTTCCAAACAGGTCCGAAATTACTCTCATGCACACATTGATATACACAGAGCACAAGACCCGATGAAAAAAACCGACCCCAGAGAATACTCGAAGCGCATCGTGGACGGCGTCACCCGCGCCCCCAGCCGCGCGATGCTCCGTGCCGTGGGCTTTAAGGACGCGGATTTCCTGAAGTTTCAGGTCGGGATCGCGTCTACCTGGAGCCAGGTGACGCCCTGTAATGTGCATATTAACAAGCTGGCCGAGGCCGCTGCGTCGGGGGTGGATGCCGCCGGCGGCAAGAGCGTGACCTTCAATACCATCACCGTCTCCGACGGTATCTCCATGGGCACGCCCGCCATGCGCTATTCGCTGGTTTCGCGCGAAGTGATCGCCGATTCCATCGAGACCGTGGTGGCCGGCGAGGGTTTCGACGGCCTGGTGGCCATCGGCGGCTGCGACAAGAACATGCCGGGCTGCGTGCTGGCCATGTGCCG
>CBDTYJ010000120.1:0-7873 GCA_965364575.1 uncultured Gammaproteobacteria bacterium | reverse complement strand
CCCGGGCGGTTCGGTGGACCACTTCGCGAAGGCAGTCGCGGTCCAGCTGCCCGCGGGCGCCCGCCAGCAACATGGCGCCGATGGCACCGACCGCGGCTGCCTCGGTGGGCGTGGCCAGCCCGGCGATTATCGAACCGAGCACCGCGAGGATCAGCAGCAACGGCGGTACGAGGGCCTTCAGCACTCGTCCACCGAGGCCCGGGCCCCCGGCATCGGTCGGATGGGCAGGCATGGTCGCCGGACGGGCGATGGCGACGAAGATCAGCCACAAGAGATAGAGCATGACCAGCAACAGGCCAGGGAGAAGGGCGCCGGCGAACAGCTCGCCGACCGAAACCGTTTCCGGTGAAAAATTGCCCTGGCTCAGCTGTGCCTGCTGATAGGCGGTGGACAGGACGTCGCCCAGCAACACGAGGATGATGGACGGTGGGATGATCTGGCCCAGGGTGCCGGCCGCACAGATCGTGCCGGTGGCGATGCCCGGGGCATAGCCCCGCTTGAGCATGGTCGGCAGGGACAGCAAACCCATGGTCACGACGGTGGCGCCGACGATCCCGGTGCTGGCCGCCAGCAGCATGCCCACGAGGGTGACCGACATGGCCAGCCCGCCTCGCACGGCTCCGAACAGGGCAGACAAGGTATCCAGCAGGTCTTCCGCCAGCCGCGACCGCTCCAGCATCACGCCCATGAACACGAACAGTGGCACCGCCACCAGGGTCTCGTTGATCATGATGCCGAACAGGCGGTTCGGCAGAGCTTCCAGGTAGGATTCGTCGAAGGTGCCGGTCAGCATGCCGATGACGGCAAAACTCAGGGCCGTCCCGGCCAGGCTGAATGCGACCGGAAAGCCCGCCAGCAATACGGCGATCACGCAGGCAAAAAGCAGTACCGGCATGAAATCCATCAGCTAGTCCTGCCCCTCAGCGAGCGGCTCCGCAAGAGCCAGCCAGGCCCGCAACGCGACCGCGATGCCCTCCAGGGCGAGCAGGGCCGGGGTGATCAGGATCAGAGTCTTGAGCAGGAACAGTCCGGGCATGCCACCGGTCTCGCGAGAAGACTCGAGCATGCCCCAGGAGGCGGCCACATAGTCGAGCCCGGTATACAACATCCAGCCGCAGGTCGGCAGCAACAGCAGCACGACGCCGGCGGTGTCGACCCACGCACGACCGCGCGCCGACAGGCGCCGGTAGAAGATGTCTACACGCACGTGCTCGTCACGGGACAGGGTGTAGGCAGCGGCAAGCATGAATACAGCTGCGTGCATCCAGGTGACCAGTTCCTGCATCCAGATCCAGCCCTGATCGAATACATAACGCAGCGCGACCACCAGCCCGGTCAACACGACCATGGCCAGGCACAGCCAGGAGACTGCCCGGCCCAGCCAGCAGACGCTTCGATCGATGATTGCCGCCGTTCTGGCGGCTCCGGCATGCTGGTGGCTGTGCACGCCGGGGACCCTCAGAGTTCCTGCATCACTTCGGCTTCCTCTGGCGAGGGGCCGAGACCGCGGTCGGAATAATGCTCGAAAATGATATCGAGCACGGCCTCCGGTGTTTCGGCGATGGTGAACAGCTCCAGGTCGCGTTCGCTGATGGCGCCGCGGGTCAGGAGCGCGGCGCGGAACCACTCGATCAGCCCGGACCAGAATTCCCGGCCGACCAGGACGATGGGGATCCGCCTGCTCTTGCCGGTCTGGACGAGAGTCAGGATCTCGACGAATTCGTCGAGAGTGCCAAAGCCACCCGGGAGAACCACGTAGGCCGAAGCGTATTTGACGAACATCACCTTGCGCGAGAAGAAATGCCGGAACCGCAGCGCCACGTCCTGAAACGCGTTGGGCACCTGTTCTTTGGGCAGGCTGATGTTCAGCCCCACGCTGGGCGAGGCGCCCTCGAACGCCCCTTTGTTGCCCGCCTCCATGATGCCTGGCCCGCCCCCGGTGATCACGGTGAAACCCGCGTCCGACAGCGTGCGCGCGATCGCCGACGCCAGTTCGTAATCAGGATGACCCGGCGCTGTCCGGGCGGAGCCGAACAGACTGACGCAGGGCTGGAGCCGGACCAGCAATTCGAATCCCTGGACGAATTCGGCCATGATCTGGAAGATCCGCCAGGATTCCTGTGTCGTCTCGCCCTCGCCGATCACCGGCTGGAAACCGGCCCTGTTCTTCATCGTTCCGTACCCCGCTCTCGTCCATCCGCGGCCGACTTTTCGAGTCTGCGGAGAAACACGCTCATCTCCCTGGCCGCCTGTACGTCGCCGCGCGCCTGCGCCGTCGCGATGCCTTCTTGCCAGGCCTCCCGCGCCCGATCTGAATCGCCGATCGCCTGAGCCGCTTTGCCGAGCTGCCGCCATGCGGCGGAATAGCCCGGGTCGAGGACGATCGACCGTTCATAGTGCTCGAGTGCGGCCATGGGCTCGCCCGCCTTCAGACATTCCCCGCCCAGCGTGTAGCGGAGCAGGGCGTTGTCCTCGCCGCGGGTGAGCATGGTTTCCAGATTCTTCCTCAGCGGGCTGTTGTCACTCATCGCGGATCGTAGACTAGCGCTTCCAGAATTCCGGCGTGACCAGAACCAGCAGAGTGAAGATCTCCAGCCGGCCCAGGACCATGGCCAGCACACACACCCATTTGGCCAGATCGTTCAGGGTGGCGTAGTTTGACGCGACCTCACCCAGACCCGGACCGAGATTGTTGAGCGATGCGGCCATGGCAGAAAAAGCCGTGACCTGGTCGAGCCCGGTGAACATCAGTATGGCCATCATGAAGGCAAATACCGTCACGTAGGCAGAGAAGAAACCCCATACGGCTTCCATCACCCGGCGGGGCACCGCGCGGTCGCCCAGCTTCACGGGGATCTCGGCGCTGGGATGGACCAGGCGCTTCAGCTCGCGGCTGCTCTGACGGACGATCAGCAGCCAGCGGATCACCTTCATGCCGCCGCCGGTGGAGCCGGCGCATCCGCCGATAAAGCTGACGAAGATCAACAAGACCGGCAATGCACCGTGCCAGAGCGAGAAGTCGGTAGTGGTGAACCCTGTGGTCGTGCCGATCGAGACCACCTGGAAGACGCCATCCCGCAGGGCGTCGGCCCATCCCGGGTACATGCCTTCAAAGTGCAGATAGAGCACCGACACCACAGCGAGGAAAAACAGGATCTGCAGATAGGCGCGGAATTCCGGGTCCTCGGAATAACCGCCGAAGAAGCCACGCAGGGAAATCGGGCCCCGGTTGCGCCGCAGGACCGGCCGCCAGCCCTGCATGACGAAGGGTGTGCTCAGGCGGATCCGGCCCCAGGCGAGGAAATGCAGGGAGAAGTTCACTCCGGCGACGAGCATGAAGAAAATGGCGACGTATTCGATGGCGGCCTTGTCGAAAAATCCGAGGCTGGCGTCATGGGTCGAGAACCCGCCGATGGCCACGGTGCTGAAGCTGTGGGCGATGGCATCGAACCCGTCCATCCCCGCCGCGTAGTAGGACAGAGCGCAGGCGACGGTGATGAACAGATAGATGGCCCAGAGGGATTTCGCGGTCTTGGCGATCCTCGGGGTCAGCTTGGAGTCTTTGACCGGCCCCGGGGTCTCGGCCCGGTAGAGCTGCATGCCGCCGATACCGAGCATCGGCAGCACGGCCACCGCCAGCACGATGATGCCCATGCCGCCGAGCCACTGGAGCATCTGGCGGTAGAACAGGATGGATTTCGGCAGGTCATCGAGACCGCTGAGGATGGTGGCCCCGGTGGTGGTCAGCCCGGAGATGCTCTCGAACACCGCATCCGTGCCGCTGAGATCCAGTTGTTCCATCATCAGCAGCGGTACCGACCCTGCCAGACCCAGTCCGAGCCAGAAGGCCGACACGACGAGGAAGCCATCGCGGATCTTGAGATCGATACCCGCCGCCTTTTTGCGGACCGGCGCCCACAGCGCGGCGCCCGTCAGGAAGATGATGGAGAAGCCCAGCAGAAACGGCCGCGCAGCGCCGTCTCCGGTCAACAGGAACGAGACCGACGACAGATCATCTATCCCCGTGGCGCCGTACAGGTAGGAGACGGCCAGCGGCACGAGCATGAACAGGCTGAAGGCCATCAGCAGGGCCCCGAGGATGCGCTGGACCGCGATCAGCCTCATCAGACAAGGAGCGCGGAGGGCTGGAACAGTTTCTCCAGCGCCCGGATGTGTTTCTCGTCGGTCTCGGTCAGGAACAGGATGACGTGATCACCGGATTCGATCTGCTCATCGTGATGGGCCATGATCACGTTGCCGTCCCTGACAAGCGCGGCGATGGTGGTACCGCCGGGGAGGTCGATGTCCTCTACCGTGCGGCCCACGACCCGGGATGTCTCCGGGCTGCCGTGAGCGATGGTCTCCAGTGCTTCCGCCGTGCCCTGGCGCAGCGAGTGGACCCGGACCACGTCGCCGCGCCGTACCTTCGTCAGCAGAGCACCCAGCGTGATCTGCTGAGGCGAGACCGCGATATCGATGTTCTGGCGTTCGACAATGTCGGTGTAGGAGGGGCGGTTGACCAGGGCGATGACCTTTTTCGCCCCCATGCGCTTGGCCAGGAGGGCGGACAGGATGTTCGCCTCCTCGGCATTGGTGACGGCGCAGAAAACGTCGGTGGACTCGATGTTCTCTTCGATCATCAGCTCTTCGTCGGTGGCGTCAGCCGGCAGCACGATGGTCTTGGACAGGCGTTCGGCGATGTGTCGGGCCCGCTCACGATCCCGCTCGATCAGCTTCACCTGGTTGGTGTTTTCGAGCCGTTTGGCGAGCTGGAAGCCGATGTTGCCACCGCCCGCGATGATCACCTTGCGGATCGGGTGCTCCAGCTTCCGCAGTTCGCTCATCATCACGCGGATGTCCTTGCGCGCGGCGATGAAGAAGACGATGTCATTCTCGCGTATGACCGTATCGCCTTCTGGCGGCAGGCTCTCGCGGCTGCCGTCGGCGCGACGCCGATAGATGGCGGCTACGCGGGCATCCGTATGGGGGATATGGCGCCGCAGCTGCCGCAGTTCCTGACCCACCAGCAAGCCCCCGCGGTGTGCGACCACACCCGCCAGGCGCACCTTGCCGTCAGCAAAATTCAGCACCTGGAGCGCGCCCGGATAGTGGATCAGCTGCTCGATATACTCGGTGACGAGTTGCTCCGGGCTGATGATCTCATCCACCGGGATGGCTTCGGTGGCGAACAGCTTGCTGTCCGAGGTGTATTCCACCGACCGGATCCGCGCGATCTTGGTAGGCGTGCGGAACAGGGTGTAGGCGATCTGGCAGGCCAGCATATTGACTTCATCGCTGTCGGTCAGGGCGATAACGATGTCGGCGTCGGCGCAGGCGGCCTGGGTGAGAACCTGGGGATGAGCGGCATGGCCCTGTACGGTGCGGATGTCCAGGCGGTCCTGGAGTTCCCGCAGGCGGTCGCCGTTCATATCGACCACGGTGACCTCGTTGGCCTCCGAGCGGGAGAGGTCATAGGCGGCGGAAGAACCCACCTGGCCAGCACCGAGTATGAGTATGTTCATGGTTTTTTTTGGTGCGTAGGCCCCGCGAGGCCTTGGGCGCGCGCCCAATATTACATGAGTTCGAGGCTGGCGTAGGCCAGCACCAGCCACTTGGTGCCTTCCTGCTCGAAGTTCACCTGCACCCGGGTGTGGTGTCCCTGGCCTTCGCAGCCGAGCACGACGCCCTCGCCGAAGCGCTTATGCCTGACCCGCTGGCCCAGCCGGAATCCGCCGGCGGCCGGCTCCGAAGCCGGCTGCCGGAACGCCGGTCGGGCCATCTGGATCTGTGGCCGGATCTCCTCGATGAACCCGGCTGGTATCTCGCCGATGAACCGCGACGGCAGCGAGAAGCTCTCGCTGCCGAACAGGCGCCGCTGCTCGGCATAGGTCAGATACAGCTCGCGCATGGCGCGGGTCATGCCGACGTAGCACAAGCGCCGCTCCTCTTCGAGCCCGCCCGCATCCTGCATCGTGCGCTGATGGGGGAACAGGCCATCCTCCAGCCCGCACAGGAAGACCACCGGGAATTCCAGACCCTTGGCCGAATGGAGCGTCATCAGCTGCACGCAGTCCTCCCATTCGTCGGCCTGGCCCTCGCCGGCTTCCAGCGCGGCGTGGCTCAGGAACTCGTCCAGCGGGTCCATCTCCGAATCCGGCGCCGGATCGAAGCTGCGCGCAGCCCCCACCAGCTCGCGCAGATTCTCGACCCTGGCTTCGCCGCGCTCGCCTTTCTCCTTGCCGTGGTGCTCGATCAGGCCGGAGCCATGGATGACGTGGTCCACCTGTTCATGCAGCGGCAGGTCCGCGATATCCCGGCCGAGCTGTTCGATGAGCCCCATGAAGGAGAGCACGGCGCCGCCGGCCCGTTGATTGAGTCCGTCCCTTACCACCGCAGCGGCCGCCCGCCACAGGGATGTGGTGTTGGCCCGGGCATAGGCGCGGATGGTCTCCAGTGTCCGTGCGCCGATGCCGCGCGTCGGCAGATTGACGATGCGCTCGAAGGCGGGATCGTTGTCGCGGTTGGAGACCAGGCGAAGGTAGGCGAGGGCGTCCTTGATCTCGGCACGTTCGAAGAAGCGCAGGCCGCCGTAGACCCGGTAGGGCATGCCGGCGTTGAGTAACGCCTCCTCGAATACCCGGGATTGGGCATTCGAGCGGTAGAGGATGGCGATCTCGCTGCGTCTGCCGCCGCCGTCCACCAGGGATTGGATCCTGCCGATGACAAAATCGGCCTCGTCACGCTCGTTGAAGGCCGAGTAGACCCGCACCGGGTCTCCCTCCGGTCCCTCGGTCCAAAGTTCCTTCCCCATCCGTGAGTCGTTGTGCGCGATCAGCGCATTGGCAGCACCCAGGATGTTGCGGGTGGAACGGTAGTTCTGCTCCAGCCTCACGATCCGGGTGCCGGCGAAGTCCTTCGAGTAGCGGTGGATATTCTCGATGCGCGCGCCCCTCCATCCATAGATGGACTGATCGTCGTCCCCCACCGCGAAGGGATGGCCGCTGCTGCCGGCCAGCAGTCTGAGCCAGGCGTACTGGATGGTGTTGGTGTCCTGGAATTCGTCTACCAGCAGGTGCCGGAAACGTTGGCGATAATGCTCCAGCAGGTCGTCGTTGTGCAGCCACAGCTCGTGAGCCCGCAGCAGCAGCTCGGCGAAATCCACCAGGCCGCCCCGTTCGCAGGCCTCCTCGTAGGCGGCGTAGATCCGCACCAGCTGCTGGCCCTGCTCGTCCCGTCCCGGTTCCACGTGGGCCGGCCGCAGTCCCTCGTCCTTGCGGGCGTTGATGTACCACTGGACTTCCCGCGGGACCCAGCGCGTGTCGTCCAGATCCAGACCGCGGATGACGCGCTTGATCAGCCGCTGCTGGTCTTCGGAATCGATGATGCTGAAGCCCTGGGGCAGGCCCGCTTCGCGCCAGTGATAACGCAGCAGCCGGTGCGCCAGACCGTGGAAGGTGCCGACCCAGAGATGCTCCGCCGGCATCGCCAGCAAGGCCTCGATGCGCTGACGCATCTCGGTCGCGGCCTTGTTGGTGAACGTCACCGCCAGCACGCTGCGGGGCGACAAGCCTTCCACCTGCACCAGCCAGGCGATCCGGTGAGCGAGGACCCGGGTCTTTCCGCTGCCGGCGCCGGCCAGCACCAGGAGCGGACCGGCTTCAGCCGTGACCGCCTCGCGCTGGGCATCGTTCAAAGGGTCGAGGATACGGGTGACGTCCATCGCCAATATTCTATCGCCGGCCGCGGTGCGCCGGTGGTGGTATCAGGGGGCCGGGCAGACGTAGTCGTCCCAGACCGTGTTTTCGAAGCGCAGCCGGATCGGCTGGCAGCCGGACAGATCGGCCAGGGGCAGGTCGCTGGCCGGGCAGGCCGC
>CBDTYJ010000119.1:0-7890 GCA_965364575.1 uncultured Gammaproteobacteria bacterium | reverse complement strand
CGAGGCGCTGCGTGAAGCCATGCGCAGTGAGCAGCTGCAGGAGGCCCTGCGCAGCGAGCAGCTTCGGGAAGCGCTGAACAGCGAAGCCCTGCGTGAGGCCATGCGCAGCGAAGCGTTCAAGGAAGCGCTCAACAGCGAGGCCTTCAGGGAGGCTCTGCGCAGCGAATCGTTCCGCGAGAACCTGAGCAGCGAGTCGCTCCGCGAGAACCTGAGAGGCGCGAACTGAGCCTGAGTTTCAGCCCCGGACACTGGCCAGGCGGCCCAATTCAGGGAGGAAGGATTATCCGGGGCATTTTTGACTCTTAGCCGCACGAAGGGGATACGACGGATCGCTCCGTTGTATCCTCTTCTTGCTTTCAGACACCAACAAGAAGAATCGCCATGCCCAGAGCCCCGTCACTTTCCCTGCTCGCCGGCGCGATTCTGTTTGCGCTGCCCCTGGCCGGCCAGGCCGAACTCAGGTTCACCGAGACTCCCGATCAGCGGCTGCTGTATTTCGATCCGACCCAGACCTACCTTGCACCCTACGCTGCGCGCTGCTTCGAAAATTCCATGGGTGGGCAGCGGCGCATCTTCGAATACGAGCCTTCCGAGAGGACGACGGTCCTGTTGACGGATTTTGCCGACTACGGCAATGCGGCAGCCAGCTCGGTGCCCCGCAACAGCCTGTTCGTAGACGTGGCCCCGCTGCCGCTGACATTCGAGACGTCAGCGGCCGCCGAGCGCATCTGCACCATCATGAATCACGAGCTGGTGCATATTGCGACCACGGACCAGGCCGCGCCGGAAGACCTGCGCTTCCGGCGATGGTTCGGCGGCAAGGTGGCGGCGACCCCGGACTATCCCCTGTCCATCCTCTATCAGTATCTGACCGTGCCCCGCAAGACCAGCCCACGCTGGTTCCTGGAGGGCATCGCGGTCTTCGTCGAGACCTGGATGGCCGGCGGGCTCGGCAGAGCGCAGGGTGCTTACGACGAGATGGTGTTCCGCTCCATGGTCCGGGACGATGCGCACTTCTACGACCCGCTCGGGCTCGTCTCGGAAGGCACCAAGGTCGATTTCCAGGTCGGGGCCAACGCCTATCTCTACGGCACCCGCTTTGTCAGTTACCTGGCCTATGTGTATTCGCCGGAGCAGGTGATCGCCTGGTCCCAGCGCAAGGAGGGCAGCCGGCGCAACAATGCGGCCCAGTTCGAGCTGGTGTTCGGCAAGACCCTGGATCAGGCCTGGCAGGAGTGGATCGATTGGGAGCACGAGTTCCAGGGCAGGAATCTGGCGGCCATCCGGCAGTTCCCGACCACGGCCACGCGCGATCTATCCGGGCGGGCTCTCGGTTCCGTATCCCGGGCCTATTACGATCCGGCCAGCGGCCAACTGTTAGCGGGCATCCGCTATCCGGGCGTCGTCGCCCACATCGGCGCCATCTCGGTGGAGGACGGATCCGTGTCGCGGCTGGAGGATATCAAGGGGCCGATGATCTACCGGGTCACGTCCCTGGCCTTCGATCCCGGCTCGCGGACGATCTTCTACACCGCCGATAACTACAATTACCGCGACCTCATCGCTCTGGACGTGGATACCGGCGAGTCCCGGATGCTGCAGAGAGACAGCCGCATCGGCGAGCTCGTGTTCAATCCGGCGGACCGCTCGCTCTGGGGCGTGAGGCACCTGAACGGTATCGCCACCCTGGTCAGGATCCCCCATCCCTACACCGAGTGGAACCAGATCCACAGCTTCCCCTACGGCGAGGTGCTCTACGATATGGACATCTCGCCGGATGGTCGGCTGCTGTCCACCTCGTTCGGCACGGTGGAGGGGGACCAGTCGCTGCGGGTGATGGAGATCGATGCGCTGATGGACGGCGACATCACGCCGATCACGTCCTTCGATTTCGGGCAGGCGGTGCCGGAAGGCTTCGTATTCTCGCCCGACGGCCGCTATCTGTTCGGCAGTTCCTACTACACCGGCGTGTCGAACATCTTCCGTTATGAACTGGCCAACGGCGACATCCAGGCGGTCAGCAATGCCGAAGTGGGCCTGTTCCGGCCGCTGCCCATGGAGGATGGTCAGCTGCTCGTGTTCCGCTACACCGGCCAGGGCTTCGTCCCGACCCTCATCGATCCGCAGCCGCTGGAGGACGTCAGCGCCATCACTTTCCTCGGCACGCGCATCGCCGAAACCCATCCGGTGGTCCGGGAATGGCAGGTCGGCTCACCCGCCGATATCCCCCTGGACGATCTGATCGAGGACCAGGGGCCGTACAAGCCACTGCAGAACATGAACCTGGAGTCCATCTATCCGATCGTCGAGGGCTACGATGACTCGGTCGCCGGCGGCGTCCACGCTATCTTCAGCGACTACATCGGTTTCAACCGGCTGGGCCTCACGGCTTCAGTCTCCCCGACCCGGGACTCCAACGAACAGCTCCACGCCCACGTCAAATACCAGTACCAGCGGCTCGACCAGCTGCTGCCCGGTAGCTGGACGGCGGAGCTGAAATACAACTACGCGGATTTCTACGACCTGTTCGGACCGACCAAAGTCAGCAGGAAAGGCTACGCGGCCCAGCTCGGATACCGGCGTCCCATCATCTCGGATGATCCGCGCAAGATGCATCTCGACGTGCGCGCCGGTTATTTCTGGGATCTGGATGAAGTCCCCTATGCCCAGGATGTGGACGCCACCTTCGACGAGCTGGCCAACGCCAATGCCGCCTTGTACTACTCACACACCCGGCGCTCGCTGGGCGCGGTCGACGAGGAGAAGGGCTTCCGCTGGTCTCTCCACGGCGGCGGCAATTACGCGGACAGCTCGCTGACGCCCTACGCCTACGGCCGCTTCGACGTGGGCTTCGCCCTGCCCTTGCATCATTCGTCGATCTGGTTGCGGACCTATGCCGGCGGCGCCGACGGCGACAAGAGCGACGAGTTCGCCAACTTCTATTTCGGCGCCTTCCGCAACAACTGGGTGGACCACCAGGAAGTGAAGCGCTATCGCGACGTCTTCGCCTTCCCCGGCTTCAAGATCGACCGCCTCAACGGCCGCACTTTCGCCAAGGGCACGCTGGAGTGGAATCTGCCGCCGGTGCGCTTCCGGCGCGTCGGCACCCCGGACTTCTTCCTCAGCTGGGCGCGGCCGGCGATCTTCGCCATGGCCCTGGCCACAAATCCCGAGGACGGCAGCGACGAGTACTACAACATCGGAACCCAGGTGGACTTCCAGTTCCAGATCCTGTCGCGGATGCCCATGACCTTCTCGATCGGGTATGCCTATGCGGAACGCAGCGGCGGCAGCTCCGACGACGAGTTCATGGCGTCGCTGAAGATCCTCTGAGGCGAGCTGAGGCGAGGTCCGCCACTGGCCGGGCTTGTCGTCCGCCCGATATTCCGTGGATGATGGCGGCATGTTGAGCGAGATCGCCCTTCGTGCATCGGTAGGCCTGATCCCGGTGTCGCTGTTCCTCGGCGCACTGGTCTATCTGGACAGCTACAAGCTGGTGCGGCTGCGCACCGTCCTGTTGACCATCGCCGCCGGATGCCTGGCTGCGGCGGCCAGCTACTTCGTCAACGTGGCTCTGCTGCAGTCGACCGCCATGGAGCTCGTCGGCTACTCCCGTTACGTAGCGCCGTTGATCGAGGAGAGCCTGAAGGGGCTGATACTCGTCTATCTGATCCGGCGCCACCGGATCGGGTTCCCGGTCGACGCCACCATCTTCGGCTTCGCCGCCGGCACCGGTTTCGCTCTGGTGGAGAACATCTACTATCTGGGCGTGCTGGCGGATTCCCATCTGGCGGTGTGGATCGTGCGCGGTTTCGGCACCGCCATCATGCACGGCGGCACCACCGCGATCTTCGGCATCATCGCCCACACCCTGGCGGAGGAGCGGCAGACCACCCGGGCCTGGGTATTCGTCCCCGGGTTCCTCGGCGCGGCGGTGATCCATTCGATCTTCAATCATTTCCTGTTTGTGCCGGTATGGTCGACGGTGGGTATCCTGCTGACTCTGCCGCCGCTGATCATCTTCGTTTTCCGCCAGAGCGAGAAGTCACTGCGGCGGTGGATGCAGGTGGACTTCGATGCCGATACCCAGCTGCTGGAGCTGCTCAGCTCCGGCGAATTCTCGGAATCGAAGGTGGGCAGATTCCTGACCTCGCTGAAAGGCCGCTTCAGCGGCATCATGCTGGCCGACATGCTCTGTTATCTGCGCCTGCACGTGGAGTTGTCCATGCGCGCCAGCGCCTTGCTGATGATGCGCGAGCAGGGTTTCGAGACCGAGCCCCACCCGGAGGTCAAAGGCATGCTGGAGGAGCTGCGCTATCTGGAGAACAGTATCGGCCGCACCGGCCGGCGGACCATGAAGCCGTTCCTGCGTCTGAGCTCACGGGATCTGTGGCAGATCTACATGCTCGAGGAATAGCGGCACCGCCGGACCCGGCTGGCGGGGAGACTCCGGCGGTTGTCCCATGTCTGCGGTGCCTCAGCCCACGTTGATCCTGCGCAAGATCGCGGTCTCGCTGATGGCGTCATGGGGCCTCGCCAGGGCGGTCTCGAAGAAATCCTCTGCCGGCATAGGACGCCCATAGCGATAGCCCTGAGCGTGGATACTGCCTTCCCTGCAGAAGAACTCGGCCTGCTCCGACGTCTCCACGCCCTCGGCCACGATGCGTTTGTCCAGGCTTGCGCCGAGGGTGATGATCGCCCTGGCAATGGCGCAGGCGCGGGCGCTGTCCGGAACCTGATGGAGGAAAGAACGATCGATCTTGAGGGTGTCGAAGGGGATGCGCTGAAGATAGGAAAGGGAAGAAAACCCGGTGCCGAAATCGTCGATGGCGAGCCGGATGCCGTGGTCCTGGAGCCGACACAGGTCCGCCTTGAGACCGGCGTTCTCGTCGATAAACAGGGATTCGGTCAGTTCCAGCTCCAGCAGGCCCGGCGGCAGCCCGTACTCCCGCTTCAGCCGGAGGATACGATCGGCGAAGTCACTGTCGCGGAATTGCCGCACCGACACGTTGACGGCGAGGCTGCTCAACTCAAGGCCACGGTTACGCCAGCCCTGCCAGTTCTGGAAGGCGTTGATCAGCACCCAGTCGCCGATCTCGGCGATCAGTCCGGTCTCCTCGGCGATATGGATGAAATGACTTGGCGACAGCAGGCCCTTGCGCGGGTGATTCCAGCGCAACAGCGCCTCCGCGCCGACCATGGCCCCGGTCGAAAGGTCCACCGTCGGCTGGAAAAACAGCTCGAGTTCGTCGTCCTCGACTGCATGGCGCAATTCCGACTCCAGCTCCCGGCGCTGGCGCACCCGCTTGTTCATGGCTTCGTCGAAGAACACGGATCGTCCGCGGCCCCGGTCCTTGGCCTGATACATGGCGGTATCGGCGCTCTGCAGCAGCTGGTCCGCGTCATCGCCGTCGCCGGGGAACACGGCGATGCCGATGCTTGCGCCCACGTAGTGCTCCACGCCGTCGATCAGGAACGGCCTGGCGAGGAGTTCCACCACCGTATCGGCCACATGGTTGGCCTCATCCAGGCTCTCGATGTGGGACAACAGGACCGTGAATTCGTCACCGCCGAGCCGCGCCACCGTGTCGGCGCGCCGCAGACTGTCGCGCAGGCGCCGGGAGGCCAGTATCAGCAGCTGGTCGCCGACCATGTGACCCTCGCTGTCGTTGACGCTCTTGAAGTGATCCAGGTCCACGAACAGGAGCGCGCCCGCGTGGTCGTCCCGGGCAGCCGACTGGATGGCGCGCTCGAGCCGGTCCTTGAACAGCTGCCGGTTCGGCAGCCCGGTGAGCGGATCGTAATGGGCCTGCTGATAGAGTGCGGCCTCTCTGCGGATGCTCGCCACAGCCACCGCGACACGGTCGCAGAACTCGCCGGCCATCCGCAGCCAGTCCGCATCGGGCGCCTCGATCCCGGTGCCGTCCACCGCCATGAAGCCGCCGCACTCTCCGGTGATCATCAGGGGGAAGACCAGCATCCGTCCCGGACATCGGTCGGCGAGATCGCCCGAATCGTGTGGCAGCAGGTCACGGGTCAGGCACCAGTCGTGGCGCCCCCTGATCCGCGAACGGATCGCCGCCGGATCCAGCGCCAGGCGCTGCCGGACGATGCCGCCATCGCCCTGCCGGAGGTAGGCGGCGGATTCCTGCGGCGTATTCTCGAACAAGGCCACCAGCACCGTGTCGCAGCCGAGCGAGCTGGCCAGAAAGTCGATCGACCGCTCGATAACGTCCTCGGTGGCCGCATTCGACAGGATCAGACGGTCCACCTCACCCAGGGTGTTCAGCGCAGTGAATTGCCGGTCGAGCCGCGTGGTCATCTCGTTGAATGATTCCGCGAGCTGCTCGAATTCATCCCGGGTATCGAGCACCAGCGGCGTGGAGAAGTCGCCCCGCGCCACGCTGGCCGTCGCATGACGCAGTTTCTCGAGCGGTTGCAGCCGGCGCCGGACCTGGACCATCGTCAGCCAGATCGTGAGGACGACCGCGATCCCGGATGCGGGCAGGAACCAGTCGCGGAATCCGTCGAGCACCGCCATCGCATAACGTTCCGGCTGGGTGGCCACGACGGTCCATCCCGGCACCCGGAACTCAGCCTGGAGAAAGAGGGTCCAGTAGCTGACCAGCAGGTCCCCGTCCTGATCGACGACCCGCTGGCCGAGGGCGGAGCGTGAGATCACAGGTCCGAGGTGCCGCGCGGCCCTGGCGGATTCCGTGGTCGGGCAGAACAGCGGGCTCTGGGCCTCGTCGACCACGCAGAGGCTGATCTCGTGGGGGATGCTGTGCTCGGGACCCCAGAGGAAGTCGATGTCCAGCCGGACTTCGACCAGGCGGCCGTCGTCCAGCCAGCGATACAGGAACAACGCCGGTTCGGCGCCGCCGCGGTCGATCCTGAGTTGCCGGAACGGCGCCCTGGCGGGCTTCTCCAGCAGCACATCCGGCAGGAATCGCGCCATCTGCACACCGGGTGACAGGGCCGAGGTCGGTGCGCCCTGGGCCACCCAGGCGTCGACGCCGCGGGCGACGAACTCCAGGCGCTCGAACACCGACAGCCCGAAGCCCTTGGCGGTCTGCTGGAGATTATCCAGATGACGGGACTGGAGTTCGGAGCTCAACAGGGTCCCGATCAACAGGATGGTGACCACAACCGGAATCACGGTGCTGAGGAAGAACAGCCCGAAGACCCGTCTGGCTACCCGGCTTTGGAAGGAACTGATCATTGGGTTGATGGCGGGTCCCGACCCGGCCGTCAGTAATCCTCGGCCTTGCCCATGAATGCGCCGTTGTTCGCCCGCACGATGTCGTCCCGGCTGGTTCCGGCGTTGAGCGGCGGCTGCGACTCGCCGTCGGCCCCCCTGCTGTAGAGATCGAAATCGGTATTGATCGGGACCAGGTTCTTGTCCTTCCTCAGCAGTGCGGGATTGGCGGCCAGGGCGATGTTCAGATAGGCGTAGGGACGACCCCAGGGGTCCCGGAGGTCGCCGAGACCGACCTCGGACAGGGTGGCGGGGAGTTCGTCACTATTGTTGAGCCGGAAACGTTCGACTGCCAGCTGGATCCGGCCCATGTCGCTGATCGCTGCGGAGACCCGCCCGCGTTCGGCGAATTGACTGTAGGCGGGCACGGCCATGGCGGCCAGCATCGCCACCAGAGCGACGGCAAGCACGAGTTCGATGAGCGTAAACCCACGCGTCGACATGGCGATCGGGCCTCATTCGCTATCCGGAAAGCCATTTCAGCATGCTGCGGCGATCCGGGGCGTGTTCCAGTTCGCGGCAACCTGCCTCCGGATGTGACCTGGTTCTCATAATTCCATCGGATAATGTCAATTGGACATAACATCCCGGGCAATGGGGATGGTGTCGCCCGGGCAGAACATGGTCCGCCG